>NZ_RZTA01000010.1:0-42478 GCF_004023115.1 Mesorhizobium sp. M6A.T.Cr.TU.017.01.1.1 | reverse complement strand
CATATAGGCGACGCGATAGTTGCGGCCCTCACGGCCGAGCGCTTCGAGTGCCCCGGCCCGCCAGGCGCAGCCCTCTTCCCACAATGACACCGGCAATGGCTCGCGCAGATGCGCGCAGCCGCCCTTGGCGCCGGCCCAGACGATCGGTTCGGTGAGCAGCACCTCGGCGCCGAGCGCGCTGGTCTTGTACGAATTGGTGAGTAGCGTGATGTCGAGCGCCCGGTCGTCCATGCGCCGGCGCAGATTGATGCTCTGGTCGATGGTGACGTCAACCGCGATCGAGGGATGCGACTGCGCAAAACGCTTCAGCACATGCGGCAGCACGCGCTCGCCATAATCGTCCGGCGAGCCGAGCCGCACCACCCCGACAATATCGGGGATGATGAACTTCGACACCACCTCGCGGTTGATCGACAACAGCCGGCGGGCGTAGCCGAGCAGCATCTCGCCATCGGTGGTCAGCGTCACCGAGCGCGCGTCGCGCGCGAACACGGAGCGACCAAGAATATCCTCAAGCTTCTTGATCTGCATGGAAACAGCCGACGGCGTGCGGAAGACGGCATTGGCCGCGGTGGTGAAACTGCCGGTCTCGGCGATCGCCACGAAAGTGCGCAAAACGTCGAGATCAAGCAGCGGCAACGGATGATTGAGTGGGGCGTTCATCGGGATCGACCTTCAATTTTTCTGATTCAAACCATCATTCCATTTCGTTTGATTGAACATCACTTTGGGAGGATAGTCAACTCCATCGAAGGCAGACGTACCGAGGCCGCCTTGAAACGACTGTGACATTGATCTGCAATCGACACGAAATGAAGCTGAAACAAACCTGAAGTAGCTCTCATACGGGGCAAACTTCCGGCCCAACGCAAAGGAGAATGAAATGTCCATCCTGTCATCCATCGGCCGCATCGCGACCGAATTCAGCGCGGCCCGCGCCCGCTATCAGACCGAACGCGCCATCCGCTCTCTGCCGATCGAACTGCAGAAGGATATCGGCTGGCCCGAAGCCGCAGACACCAAGACCACCACTCGCTACGGCGTCGGATCCTGGGCTGGTGGAGCAAAATAGATCGTGTGTATTCAAAGCTGAAGGCCTGCCGCGCAGACGCTGCCCGGCAGGCCTTTTTATTTGTGGTCAAATGACCTTCCGAGCCATGTCGCCGCTGCATGGCGTATATGAAGGGGCTGCATAGCAGCCGACATTTCGAACTAACGCCTTGTAAGTGATCATAAATCTTAGGCGGAATGCCCAAATATGTCGCATTCCGTGTCGCTTTTCATATCAAGTGCTTCGCTTTTGCGATTTAGTTTCCCCTCACGTAAGCCTATATCAGCGCCAGCAAACGAGCTGCCCCACTCCATCAAGCGAAGGCGACCCGTCTGAGCAACCGAATGGAGATGATCATGAAGCTTTTTGCCCGCCTTTTCGCTCGCCGTGAAATGAACCTGACGACCGCGCTCGAGCGCCAGCGCCTTGCCAACACCATGCCCGGCCAGACCGGCGCCATGGCCGCCGCGCGTCTTGGTTTCGTCGCCTGATCTGACAAGCTTGCGAGCAGCGCTTCTTTCTGCTGCTTCGAAATTGATCAGAGCGCCGCTTCGGTCCTGCCGAGGCGGCGTTTTGTCGTGCGCCGACCACATCCGGCATATGTGCTCAATCCGGCAGCATGTTGGATCCGTCACCGTATAACGATTGCCCATTTGCGACCCATGTCGCAAATAAAGTCTTTCCGTTGCCGCCTAGCCAATTGACAGGAAAGGTTTTTCCTGATGTCGCTATGCTGATCGCGACATCCTGTTCGCGCCATTGCAGCGTGAGGGCTACCCTGTGAACGTCGTAAATCATCCGATCAAGCGATCGTTTGTGTTCTTCCTGGTCCCCGATTTCACCATGATCGCTTTTGCGACGGCGCTCGACCCGTTGCGTTCGGCCAACCGGATGCTCGGCTACGAGGCCTATCGCTGGCGGCTCGCCAGCATCGACGGCAAGCCGGTGCGCGCCTCGAACGGCGTCGAATGCGCCGTCAACACCTCGCTGGAGGACGAGCGCAAGAAGATGTCTGGCCCCGAACGGCCCAACATGGCGGTGGTCTGCAGCGGCATCAATGTCGAGCGTTACCAGAACAAATCGGCCTTCGCCTGGCTGCGCGAGGAATACAACCGCGGCGTCGCCCTCGGCGGCCTATGCACCGGCGCACATATATTGGCCGCCGCCGGCCTGTTGTCCAACAAGCGCTGCGCCATTCATTGGGAGAACCTGCCGGGATTTTCCGAGGCATTCCCCAAGGCCAATGTCTTTGCCGACCTCTTCGAGATCGACCAGAACATCTACACCTGCGCCGGCGGCACTGCGGCGCTCGACATGATGCTGAAGCTGATCGGCGACGATTTCGACGACAATCTCGTCAACCGGGTGTGCGAGCAAGTGTTGACTGACCGCGTGCGCAGCCCGACCGATCGTCAGCGCCTGCCTTTGCGCGCGCGCCTTGGCGTGCAGAACTCCAAAGTGCTGACCATCATCGAATTGATGGAAGCAAACCTGTCCGAGCCGCTGTCGCTGATCGAGATCGCCGATCATGTCGACCTGTCGCGCCGGCAGATCGAGCGCCTGTTCCGCACCGAGATGGGCAGATCCCCTGCCCGCTACTATCTGGAAATCCGGCTCGATCGGGCCCGGCACTTGCTGATCCAGTCATCGATGCCGGTGGTCGAGGTGGCGGTCGCTTGCGGCTTTGTCTCTGCCTCGCATTTCTCCAAATGCTACCGCGAGCTCTATGCGCGCTCGCCGCAGCAGGAGCGCGTCGATCGCAAGCAGTTGCTGGCCGCGTAAACAGCCAACATCTTGCACGCGTAGCCTCTGGCGGGGAGCGCTTGAAATCTAGCGGCTGTCGTACATCCAGCTTCGGTCGCGCCACATTTTTTCGCCGACCTGGCAGTCGGTGGCCGGCTTGTCTTGCGCCAGCACCACCGGCGAATGTGCCGCTTCGTCCGCCGCCCACTGTGGGGACGCAGGCCCGGCAAGCTCGAGCACCAGCTTGCGGCGGATCGCTTCGGGAAACTGCGTCCACTCATTGACCGGAATCATGAACGCGCCGGGCCCACCGATGACGCAGTCGGTGTAGTAGCGGTCGAGATAGTTGACGTCGTAGACGCTGGTGAAGCCGCTTCGGGTCATCAGCGGCAGGCCATTGATGGTGATGCCTTGCTTGACCAACCCGTCACGAACCACGTCGACGGGAGCACCTTGATTGTTGGGGCCGTCGCCTGAAATGTCGATGACGCGCTTGACGCCCCGAAAGCCGCTTTCGGCGAAGAGATCGCTGCCGAACTGCAGGGCACCGGAAATCGAGGTGCGCCGGGCGCTGTTGGGCGCATGGGCGGAGAGCTGCTCGACCACCCGCTCGGCGTCGGCACGATTGGCGATCACCGTCCACGGCACGATGACATGCTGCCAGGTCGTGCCGGCCCATTCGACATAGGTGACGGCGATCTTGCCATAGGCGCCATCGGCTATCGCCTGCAGCACCGTGTCGTGCGTCAGGGCCGCCACATAGCCGCGACGCTGGATTTCGAGCTCGGCTGGCGACATCGAAAGCGAAACGTCAACGGCAAGAACCAGCTCGACGTCGACCGGCTCGGCGGCGCGGGATTCTGGCGCCAGCCCAAGCGTCAGCGCAGCGGCAGCAGAGAGGAGATGTCTTGCGCGGGGAAAAGCAGACATGCCGCAAGGTAAGCGAGAATCGTCGCGTCACAAAGCGAAAAGCCCAGCGCTGGGCTGGGCTCTTGCGTTCACGTTTTTGCGAGGCCACCCCATTGTAGCGGCCCGGCAAGTCATCATCGCTCAGCTGCGCGGATTGAGATTCTCCGGATCGTAGAGCGGCTTGTAGCCGACAGCGGCCACCTCGACCGGGTATGTCTCGCCGAAATACTCAACATTCAGCTTGCGGCCCTCCTGGCAATACGCCCAGGGCAGATAGGCGAGCGCAATGTTCTTGCCGATGGTCGGACCATAGGCGATCGAGGTCGTGAAGGACCGGCGGCCGAGTTCGTCGACCAGCGTCTCGCCCGTTTCCGGGTCCATCACCGGCATCGTGCCGACCGGATAGCGGGCAACCCCCTTGGGATCGACATTGTCCGTCATGACGAGTGTGCAAAGCATGGCCGGCTGATGCGCTCGGGCGCGATATTCCAGATGCTTTGCCTTGCCGCTGAAATCGGCCTCCTTGACCTTCGGGCGGGCAAGATCGGCCTCCAGCAGATTGTACTCGGTCAGAAGATCCGCGTTCTGCAGGCGCAGGCTCTTCTCCATGCGGCGGCTGTTGGCATAGGTCTCGACGCCAAAAGCCATCACGCCGGTCGAACGCAACGCGTCCCAGACGGCCAGGCCGTCCTCGTATCGCATATGCAGTTCCCAGCCCTGCTCGCCGACATAGGAGATGCGGAAAGCGGTCACGTCCTTTCCGGCAATCCTGACAGGCTTGATCGCTGCGAAGGCAAAATTCTCCGGCGTCAGCCCGTCCGGGTTCTCGACGACCTTCTGCAAGGTCGACCGCGCGTTCGGACCCCAGATGCCGATGGTCACGTATTTTTCAGTCACGTCCGTGACGGTGACATCGAAGCCTTTGTCTTTTGCCGTCCGCCGCATGTACTGGAAGTCGCGCGGACCGGCATCGGCGCCGTCGATGACGCGGCAGCGGTCGGCCATGCGGATGACGGTCAGGTCGGCGCGCACCATGCCCTCGTCGTCGAGGAAATGGGTATAGATGCCCTTGCCGATGTTGGTATCGCCGCCGATCTTGGCCGCGCATAGCCACTCCATCAGCGCGACGTGATCCGGGCCTTCCACGTCGTACATCGCGAAATGCGATAGGTTGACGATGCCGCAATCCTCGCTCATGGCGAGATGCTCGGCATTTGAGACGCGCCAGAAATGGCGGTTGTCCCACTCGTTTTCACGGACTGGCACCCGGTTGCCGTATTTCTCGAGCAGGTGCTCGTTGGCGGCATAGCCATGGGCGCGCTCCCAGCCGCCCAGTTCCATGAAATAGCCGCCGAGTTCCTTCTCGCGCGCCCAGAAGGGCGAGCGGCGCACGTCGCGAGCCTTAGAGAAGGGCTCGCGCGGATGGACCGCCGGATTGTAGACCTTCATCGCCGTTTCGGTGCAGCGGTCCCAGATGAACTGCTCTTTCGTCTGGTGCGGATAGAAGCGCGCATAGTCGATGGCGTGGTGGTCGATCGACGTCCGGCCGTCGGTCATCCAGTCGGCGATGAGCTTGCCCATGCCGGGGCCGTCCTTGACCCAGATCGCGACGGCATACCAGAGGCCGCGCACCTTCTGGCTCTCGCCCATAGAGGGGCCGCCGTCTGCCGTCACCTGCAGAAGCCCGTTGAAGGAATGGCTCTCATTGTAGCCCAGTTCGCCCAGGATCGGCGTCAGTTCCATGGCGCGCTCGAGCGGCGCCAGGATCTGTTCCATGTCGAGGTCGCGCTGCGAGGGCGAAAGACGGGCCTGGTTCTTCTCCAGAAGGTCGCGCGGATGGCAAAGGCGCGGATTGGTCTCTTCGTAATAGCCCCACTCGATCTGCCCACCTTCGGCGGTCTTGGGATCGCCGGTGTCTCGCATGTAAGCCGAATTGCCCTGGTCGCGCAGCAGCGGCCAGCCGATCTCCTTGCCGGTGCCGGCGAACTCGGTATACGGCCCGAAGAAGGTGAGCGGATGATCGATCGGCATCACCGGCAGGTCCTCGCCCACCATTTCCGCGATCAACCGGCCCCAGATACCCGCGCAAACAATCACGTAGTCGGCTTCGATTGTGCCGCGATCGGTCACCACGCCTTTGATGCGCCCATTCTCGACGATAAGCGACTTGGCCGGTGTGTTCGCGAAGGATCTGAGCTTGCCGGAGGCTTCCGCCTGGTCGACCAGCTTGCCGGCGACTGTTTGCGAGCGCGGGATGACGAGACCGGCATCGGGATCCCACAGGCCGCCCTGCACCATCTCTTCTTCGATCAGCGGGAATTTCTGCTTGATCTCGGCCGGCTCGATCAGGCGGGCGCGCGTGCCGAACGCCTTTGCCGAGGCGATTTTGCGCTTGATCTCCGCCATGCGATCGTCGTCGCCGACGCGGGCGACCTCGAGGCCGCCGATGCGGGCGTAATGGCCCATCTTCTCGTAGAAATCGATGGAGTAGAGCGTCGTCCAGCAGGACAGGAAATCATGGCTGGTCGTGTAGCAGAAGTCGGAGGCGTGCGCTGTCGAGCCGATGTCGGTCGGGATGCCTGATTTGTCGATGCCGACGATATCGTCCCATCCGCGCTCGATCAGGTGATGGGCGACCGATGCGCCGACAATGCCGCCCAGCCCGACGATGACGACCTTCGCCTTTTCCGGAAATCCTGCCATTGCCCGCGACTCCAAAGTGCTGTTGCAGGCGCCGGCGCCCGCTTGACCGGCGCACAATATGCAGGCGACGGCCATCGTGCTACCGCCTGTTTGCGACACGCCGCAGGTGCGGCGCGACCCCGACGCATAACGCCGAAAAATCGGAATCGATTTTCGCTGGGATCATGCGCAGAAAGAAGTTCTACAGCGTCCTTTGCGCGTCCAAAGGACGCGTCGCGCAGCAGTAGAGATCAGCGGCTTCAAGCGAAAATGATGCGCGCCGGGCTGGAGACGGAACTCATGGTTTATCGCCCGGAATGACGTGCAACACTGCGGCTCGTCGCCCTTTGATGCTCGTCCACAGCGCCATGAATGGACCAGCGAGCAGCAGAAACGGCGGAATCAGGTTGGGAAAGTAGATGCGGGTGTCGTGGATCGGGAAGACGGTGAACTTGGCCAGCACGCCGAGCACCAATGCCGCGAACAGGATTCCGGCGCGGCGGTCGAGCTTGAAGCCGGCGCGGCTTGAGGCATACCACCCCGCCAGCGCCAGCACCGAGACGCCGATCCAGCTGTTGAGGCTGACGGCGCGGACCAGGGAGGCGGCAAAGGCCCGGAGATAGGCGACAACCGAGAACGGTGGATCGAAGCCGTCCATATTGTAGTGCTGCTCGATGCTGGAGAACCACAGATGCGGCCACCAGCCGGGATGCTGCGCCCAATGGGAGATGGCGAAATAAGCGACCAGGGAGGCGGCAAACCCGGCCAGCGCGCCCCACGCTTTCTGCCGGAAGGCGACCAGCAGCACGGCGAAGATGGCAAGGAAGACAATGTTGTCGGGCCGCGCCATGAAGGCGAGGAAAAGCAGGACCGCTGTCGCGACCTCGCGACCGCGCACATACGCAAAAAGCCCGCCGAGGAACAGCGCCGAGCACAGCAGATCCGGCGTCGCGGCCCGCGCCACATCGCCGAATTCGGCCATGATCAGCACCGCGCCGGCGACCGGCGCCAGCGCCAGCGCGCCTTCGGACCGCAGCCAGAGCAGCGCGATCCCACCGAACAGCAGCACCGACAATACCTGTAGCAGCCGCATCGCCTCGACCGGCGACATCACAGAGCTCATCGTCGAAAGGATCTCGGCGTAGAGGAACTTGACCCGATACATGCCGAGCAGCGAATGGAAGTCGGTGGCATTTCCGGCCATATGGCTGCGGAAGCCGCCGCCGTCATCGACCAGCGCTTTGTAGTCGCCCGCCGATACACCGTCCCTGACCGTGCCATAGGCATAGTCGTGCAGCGCCTTCGCATCGGCATAGGTGCCCTCTTCGGCGATCGCCAGATAGGGCAGCATGTCCCAATTGGCGTCGGGCATGAACCATGCCGTCACGGCAGTCAGAAGGATGTAGAGCGCAAAGGCCGCCGCCCCGATCGGTGCGGCAAGACGCGCATAGGCGCCCTCGCCCCATGCCAGACCGGCCTCGGTGAGCCGATCGAGCAGGTTTGTCGGAACGGGAGATTTGGTCAGCATGGTTTCGCTCAGTAGCCTAGCGGACCTGGCTTTTGACGAAATCCTTCACGATCGACACGATGCCGCGCGACAGCAGACTATCGAGCGCCTCGACAAAGCGGTCGACGTGTTCGCGCTGGCAGATCAGCGGTGGTTCGAGGCGGATGACGTTGCGGTTGTATTCGGTGAAGGCGACGAGCACGTCGTAGTCGCGCAGCAGCAGCGCTCCGACGAAACCGGACAAAGATCCCTTCAGCTTGTCGTCAAGCACGCTGACCACAGGCCGCAGCACCATCGGCAAGGTCTGCGAAAAGTCGTGGAATTCCAGCCCGACCATAAGCCCCTTGCCCCGCACGTCCTTGATGATCTTGGGATATTTCTCCTTGAGCGCTTGCAGCCGTTGCAGGAGGTAGTCGCCGGTCATCGCGGCGTTGTCGATCAGTCCCTCGTCGTAAAGCACGTTGAGCGCCTCGATCGAGGTGACACAGGCCTCGCCCATGCCGCCGAAGGTCGCCATGGCGTGGATCATCGCCGTCTTCGGCGTGCCATAGGCCTTCATGTAAATCTCGCGCCTGGCGATCATTGCGCCGACTGCGGCCTTGCCGCCGCCGAGCGACTTCGCCAGCGCCGTCACATCAGGAACAACGCCGTAATGCTCGAAGGCATAGAAACGGCCGGAGCGTCCATAGCCGCACTGCACCTCGTCGGCGACCCACAGCACGCCATACTGATCGCAGAGCGCGCGCAACTTCTGCCAGTATTCGGCAGGCGCCTGGATGATCCCGCCGCCGCCCTGGATGGTTTCCAGCACGATGACGCCGACCTCGGGATCGGAGCGGAAGGTGCGCTCGACCGCCTCGATGTCGGCGAACGGGATGCGCACGACATTGTCGGCGACCTTGAAGTCGGCCCGGTAGAGCGAGCCGTCGGTAATCGCCAGCACACCCTTGGTCTTGCCGTGGAAGGAATTCTCGGCATAGACGACCTTCGGCCGCTTCGGGCCCGCGGCGCGCTCGGCGAGCTTCACCGCCGCCTCCATGGCTTCTGAGCCGGACGAGCCCAGAAACACCATGTCGAGGTCGCCGGGCGAGCATTTGGCGAGATTGTGCGCCAAGGCCGCCGCATATTGCGACATGAAGGCGATGGCGATCTCCTGCCGCTTCTCCTCCTGGAATTTCTTGCGCGCCTCGAGTAGGCGCGGATGATTGTGGCCGAAGGCCAGCGAGCCGAAACCACCGAAGAAATCCAGGATTCTGCGGCCGTTCTGATCGATGTAGAACATGCCTTCGGCACGCTCGATCTTGATCTTGTGGAAGCCGAGCAGCTTCATGAAATGCAGCTGGCCGGGGTTGAGGTGCGCCTTGAACAGGTCGGTCATGCGCGCGACGTCCATCGTCTTGGCCTGCTCGACGCTGATCAGATCGGGCTTGACGGTGGTGGCGGGCGAAAGCGCCGGCGCGCTGACCGTGGCGCGCGCAGTCGTGTGGTCTGGCTTGGTCATGACGGTCATCTCAAGAGTCTCCTGCTGGCCCTTCACTCGGCGGGCACATGTTTGGCGGCGACGGCATGGCCGTCTTTCTTGGCGCGATATTCGCTGTAGGCGGCGATCAGCATGTCCTCGTCGCGATATTGCGGCACCCAGCCGAGTTGGCGCTCGGCCTTGGACACGTCGAGCACGCAGTCCTCGTCGGCGATCAGATACTGCTCCGGATCCATGATCGGCATGTTCAAGAGGTCGAGCAGGTCGAGCGTGCGCTTGACCGCCCAGCCCGGTGTCGGAATCAGGATCGACTTCGAACCGGCATGCCTGATCAGATCGCCGAGCAGTTTCCTGACCGGCGGCGGATTGAGCGAGCCGAGATTATAGGCCTCATCAGGCACGCCCGCCTTCCAGGCGGCGCGCGCGGCCTCGGCGCAGTCGAACACCGAGATGAACTGATAGGGGTTCTTGCCCGAGCCGATCATCGGCACCGGAAGGTTCCAGTCGATCAGCTTGAACAGTTTCTCGAGGATGCCGAGGCGGCCGGGGCCGATGATGAGGCGCGGCCGAAACAGCGAGATCGACATGCCGCGCTTGCGCCATTCGGCGGCCAGTTCCTCGGTCTTCTGCTTCGACCAGCCATATTCGCCGAGCGGCGCGACCGGATGGTCCTCCGTCATCGGCTGTGTGACCGTGTGGCCGTAGATCATGTCGGTCGTGTAGTGGACGAGCCTCGGAGCACCGGCCTTGTCCATCGCCTGCAGGATGTGCTCGGTGCCGTGGAAATTCACCGGGAAGAAGAACTCGTGGCGTTTGGCGCGGACCTGGATCGGCGACAGCATTTTCGCCGACAGATTGTAGACCATGTCGTCGGCCTTCAGCCCGACCGAAGCGACCGAGGCCGGATCGGTGACGTCGCACCTGACATATCGGACCGAGCGGTAATGCGGCAGATCGCTTTTAGCGATATCGGCGACAACCACCTCCTCGCCGTCGGCCAGAAGTTTCGGGGCAAGGTGGCGGCCGACGAACCCGTCGCCGCCGAAGATCACATGTCTCATCGAACGATCCCACTGTGAATCTTGTCGGACGAAAGGGAGGCCGTTTCCTCGTTATCCCCGCGCCCACCCAAATCCCGGCCACTTTGGGCGATCAGCACCGTGCCGACGCAGATGAAAGCGATGCCGGCGATACGCCAGCCATTGAGGTCCTCGCGGAAGACGAAATAGGCGAAGATCGCAACGGCGACATAGGCGAGGCTGAGGAACGGGTATGCGAAACTGAGCTCGACCTTGGACAGCACATAGAGATGCGACGCCATCGAGATGACGAAGGTGCACAGGCCGAGGAAAACCCACGGGCTGAAGGCGATCTGCAACAGCTTCAGCAATGGATTGGTGCCCTCGAAGGAAATCTGGCCGAGCGACATCATGCCCTGCTTCAGCATGAGCTGCGCAGCGGCGTTGGTCATGACCGTGAACAGAATGAAGATGATGTATTTCATGTCTTTTCCAGCAACCCTTCCTCGTTCTATTAAAAACCTGCAAACATTTCGTGAAGCACAGGAAAACTCGAAGAAAGCCTTACCTTATCGTTCCATTAACCATGAACTATTCGAATCTTATCGGATCCTCGGCTTCGGCGGGTTCGCGTCGCGCGTCGAGCTTTTTCGCCGTTCGCGCCCAGAAGCTCGACATGAAGGCGGGGTCGCGGATGGCTTCGAGGCGCTGCCATTCCGGAAAGGACGCGGCGAAAACGTCGGCACCCATTCGGGCGTCCTTGTAAGGATTGACCGCGCCACCGGCCTCGACGGTGATTTGGTCGAGCTCCTTCAGCAGCGCCAGCGTCGCCCGGCCACGGTTGGGAAAATCCAGCGTCAGCGTGAAACCCGGTCGCGGGAACGACAGCAGTGCCGGCGAGCGGATCGAGCCGAAACGCTTCAGGACCGTAAGAAACGAGCCCTGCCTGGCTCGTTTTGCCGCCGCAAGCAACGCCGGCACCGCCCGGCGCGCGACGTCTTCCGGCACCACGCTCTGGTGCTGGAAGAGCCCGTTCGGTCCGTAGAGCCGGTTCCAATTGCCGACCCCGTCGAGCGGAAAGAAAAAACCCTGGTAGCCGACCCGACGCGGCGCCGTGGACCGGCCTTTCTTCCACCGGTAAGCGGCATTGAAGGCAGTCAGGAACGGCCGGTTGAGCACGTTGAATGGCGGCTGGAACGGCACCGAAAGATTCCCGCCTGCACGTAAGGCCACATGGGAGCCATGCTCGGCGTGATTGCCGGTGAACAGCAGCCCGCGCCCACGGCCGGGGCCGCCGGCAAGCTGGTCGATCCAGGCCACGACGTATTCGTTGGCCTGGTCGGCCGCTTCGGCAAGCTCGAAGAATTCGCCGAGGTCGCGGAACGGCGTCGTCGTCTCGACGATGTCAAGCGATGGCACCCGCATCAGCCGGATCGATGCCGACAGGATCAGTCCGGTCAGCCCCATGCCGCCGATCGTTGCGGCAAACAGGCGTGCGTTGTCGGTGGCCGAGCAGTAGTAGGTCCGTCCATCCGATCTGAGCAGCGTGAAGGATTCGACATGGCAGCCGAAGGTGCCGCGCCGGTGATGGTTCTTGCCGTGAACATCATTGGCGATGGCGCCGCCGAGCGTGACGAACTGCGTGCCAGGAACGACGGCCGGAAAGAAGCCGTATGGCGCTGCATGGGCGATGATGTCGGGCAGAAGCATGCCGGCCTCGGCCTCCATCACGCCGGTCTCGGCATTAAAGGCGCGGATGCGATTCAGCGGCCGCATGTCGACGACCTTGCCAGCCTCGTTCTGGCAGGAATCGCCATAGGAGCGGCCGTTGCCATAGGCGAGCAAGGCGTTTCTTGTCGCCTTGCCGCCCTTCAGCAACGCAACAGCGTCGTCCGCCGGGATCACATCGAGTGCCGGCGGCGTGGCAAGGCCGAAGCTCTGAAAACGCTGCTTCGCCACGCCTACCAGCCTCCGGCGACCAGAAACACGGCGCCGATGAGCACGACGATCTGGCTGCGCCAGTCGCGAATGATGAAGACGACCGGATCGTCGTGCATCTCGTCGCGGCGGGCGAGTATCCAGACGCGCATGGTCAGGTAGAGCACGATCGGGGCCAGCGGCCAGACCAGCCAGGGATGCGGATAGAGTTCGCGCACCGCGACGCTGTCCATATAGAGGGCCAGCACCAGTGCCGAGGAAAAGGCCGAGGCCATGCCCGCCTGGGCGACGATCTCCTGGTCTTCGGTGCGGTAGCCGCGGCCGGCAATGCGCTCGCCGGCTGGAATAGCGGTCGTGCGCAGCTCAACGAAACGCTTCACCAGCGCCAGCGACAGGAAAAAGAAGATCGAGAAGGCAAGCAGCCAGAACGAGACGTCGACGCCGGTCGCCGCGGCGCCCGCCAGAACGCGGATCGTATAGAGACCGGCAAGCGTCAGCACGTCGATCAGGAGCATGCGCTTGAACGACAACGAATAGGCGGTGGTGACAATGATGTAGCCGCCGAGAACGCCGAGGAATTCGATCGGCAGCAGAAGCCCTGCTCCAACACCTATTGCAAGCAGCACCGCCATCGAACCGAGGCCGAACGGGATCGACAGCGCGCCGCTGGCGAATGGCCGGTTGCGCTTGGTCAGATGTTTGCGGTCGAGCGCCAGATCGAAGAAATCGTTGAGGATGTAGATGGCGGAAGCGACCGCGCTGAACGAGACGAATGCCAGCAAGCATTCCCAGATCATGTCGGCGTTGAAGTATTCGTGCGACAGCACCATCGGCACCGCGATCAGCGAGTTCTTCAGCCACTGATGAACACGCAGCATCTTGACGATGGTCCTGAATGTCGGCTTCGGCGCCGGCATCATTTCGGCACTGTGCGCGGCCTGCCAGCGCGCAGCATGGCGGTCGGGCGCGACGACGATTGCCGTGCGCGCGGCGTCGAATACGCTAAGGTCGTGCCGGCTGTTTCCGGCATAGTCGAAGCCGCCGTCGCCATAGGCGGCGACAAGCGAAGCGCGCTTTCTGCCTGCAGTCATGTTGTAGGGGCCATCGGTCGCCAGGACGCGGTCGAATATCCCGAGATGCGCGGCGATCGCCTCGGCGAATTTGCGTGGCGTGCCGGTCGCCAGCACGATCTGGCGGCCCTCGCCATGTTCAATGCGAAGGCGCTGAAGCAGCGTCTCGCGATAAGGCAGCGATGCAGGGTCGATCTCGACGCGTTGAGCGATGGCCTGCTTCAACTGCGCCGGCCCGCCGGCAAGCCAAAACGGCACGAGGAAGATATAGAGCGGATTCTTCTTGAGAAGGATGAACAGCCCTTCCCACAACAGGTCCGTCGCGATCAGCGTGCCGTCGAGATCGACCGCAAGCGGAATTGCGTTCCTGTCCGACCGCGCATCCATTTTCGTTGCCCTGCCTGAAAGCGCATGACCCCGAAAACCGATTTTTTCGGAAAGGATCATGCGCCGATCCAAAACCAGCGCCGTGCTTCGGCGTCTTCGGCTCGATATAGCGGGGAACAGCGCAGCGAACGTTAAAACGCCCAGCCTGGCTTGGCTTGCATGACGGAATTTCGCTCTTCATCGTTAAGCATCGATGACCCGAAACGATAAAAAGGCCGGGCATTTTCCCGGCCTTCGAAAGCAAGCAGTCAACGTTACTTCATGCGGGTTACTTGATACGGGCGACCCCGCCTGAGATTTCGATCGTTTCCGAGCCGGTCAGCGCCTCGAGGTCGCCATTCGGCATGGTAACGAAACACCCGCTCGGGCAGAATTCCGCGGTTTCGCCGGCGGCCAGCGCCAGCTCCGTTTTGCCACCGCCTTCGGTCACGACCAGCGTGCGGGTCTCGGCGTCCTTGTTGGTCGCGCTGGCGGCGAAGGCTGAACCGCCCACGGCAAGAAAAGCGATGGCGGCGACGAGAGACTTCCACATTTGCAATATCGGTGTTTCCACCGCCTCTGTTGCATTTCGCAAGGCATTCTCGCCCTTTGCATGTGAGCTTATATGAGATGCAAGCTGAACGGCAACTGAATGCCGCATTCATGCCGCATTTGGTTCTCGCTGCGCCGAGAGCTGGCATCAGCTGAATCTTGATAGATCCTAATCGGGATCCGGCTTGCGGATCTTGCGCCCGGATTTGGCCAGGCGTTTCGCCTCGGCCACGGCTTCCGCCTTCGCTTGCTCCTGTTCGGCAAAATCGACTTCGATCTTGTCGTCGTCGATCGGCCACGCCTCATGCTTCTTGGTCTCTACGACGGCGCGCGGCGCCGATGGAATTTCGATATGTTGGTCGGCGAACACATCGAGGACGGCAAACCGGATGTCGTTCTGCACGACGTTGCCGTTCATCACGTCCGCCAGGAACACGCGGATTTCGAATTCGAGAGCGGCCGGCCCGAAATTGGTGAACAGCACGAAGGGTTCGGGATTCTTCAGCACCAGCGGATGGCCACGCGCGATCTCCAAAAGCGCAGCATGGGCCTGTTTTACGTCGCTGCCGTAGGCGACGCCGACCTTGATGTCGATGCGACCGAGCTTGTTCCGGTGCGTCCAGTTGCCGACGGCATTGTTGATCAGGTTTGAATTGGGCAGGATCACCGACTGCCGCTGGAACGTCTCGATCTCGGTAGCGCGCACGCTGATCTTCTTGACCGTGCCGCTGATGTCACCGGCGACGATCCAGTCACCGACCTTGAATGGCCGCTCCGCCAAAAGGATCAGGCCGGAGACGAAGTTGGAGACGACGTTCTGCAGGCCAAAGCCGATACCGAGGGACAGGGCGCCGGCGACAAGCGCCAGGTTGGAGAGATCGATGCCAGCCGCCGAGACGCCGACGAGCGCTGCGAGCGCGACGCCGGCATAGCCGACCGCCAACCGGATCGAGTTGCGCACGCCGGTATCGACCTTGCCGCGCGCCATCACCGAGCCGTCGAGCCAGCCCTGGAACCAGCGCGTCAGGAAATAGCCGATGATGAAGACAACGATGCCGCTCAGGATGCCGGTCAACGAGATCGTCACCGAGCCGATGGTCAGGCCCGTCGCCAGCTTGTAGCCCCAGGCCTGGATGTCGCCGGGCTGGAAGCCCCACATCAGCAGGATCAGCGGCAGGAATACCAGCACGATCATGACATTGATGGCGACGCTGACGACCAGGCCGAGCTGGTCGAGCGCGGACTCCTCATAGCTGGAATTGACCGACAGCCAGCGCCCGATCGACGTGTTGGCAAAGCCGCCTTCCTCGCTGATCGCCCGCGCCGACAGGAAGCCGATATAGGCGGTGACCAGTATGGTGCCGGTGACCACGACCTGCAGCGAGACGAAGATGGCAAGGCCGATATAGCCGAGCAGCGCCGCGGCGACGGTGAAAAGGCCTAGCGCGAAGGCGGTGTACCGCAGCCACGCCGGCCAGGGCCGCCAGCGTCCGTCGGTGGCCTTGAACGGTTTCAGCAGCCCCATCAGGATCAGGATGACGCCAACGATGATGGTGGCGACAAAACTTCTGGCGATGGTCAGCGACAGCGGCGAGCCCATCTTGTCATTGACGACCGACAGGAAATTATTGATGCCGATAACCACCGCCATGGCCGTCGTCAGCCGCACCAGCCAGCGTGCCGGGCCGGTTTCAACGGGTATGAGCCGCCAGTTCGGCAGCCGCGGCTCCAGCGCCGCATTGGTCAGCCGGTTGACGCAGAACACCACCGCTATGACGGCGACCAGCGCATTCAGGAATACACCGATATCGCCGCGCAACACGTTGTAGTAGTTGAAAAAGAACACGGTCGAGACCAGGAAGACGCCGACCGCCAGCGTCGGCAGCAATGTCGACCAGAACGCCACCGACAGCCGGCTGAGATAGGAGGGGTCCTCAACGGAAGGGTCCGCTTCGAAGACACGCCCGAACAGACGCCGCCCACCGACAAAAAGCACTGCAGCCAGCGAAAGCGCCATCAAGGTCGCAGCCAGCACGGCCTGGAATTTGAACTTGAAGGCGAAGGTCAGCCAGGACGATACCGCCTTGTAAAAATTGGCGTATTCGTCCTGCGCATCGGAGAAGACCTCCGGGCTCAGTGCATCGGACAGCACATAACGTTTGGTGAGCACATTCCGAAACAGCTCGCTGCGCATGGTGCTAATCTTGTCGATCAGTCCGCTGATGCGGATCGACAGGTTCTGCGCGCTGGCGATGACGGCATTGATCTCCGCCTTTTCGGCGGCCAGTGCCCCGCGCTCGCTGGTGACGATCTCGGGTTCCTGTGGCTGACCCTCGGCCGGCGGCGCGCCCAGCACCTCGATACGGTTGTTGATGTCGGCAAGACGCGAACGAAATGCCAGCGCACTGGTCAACGCTGCCCGCGAAATATCCTCCAGTTGCAGCCGGATATCGACGAGGCCCGCGTCCTCCTCGGCCTCCTGCGGTATCTTTTTCTCGAGATCGTCGGTTTTGGCGGTCAGGTCCTGGATCGCCTTCATCTGCTCTGCGATCAGCGCGGCGGCGCCTTGGCCGATGGCCTGCGCCATCGCGTCGGAAGACGGCGGCGCCAAGACGAAAAGCGCAAGGATCAGAACCAGGCGGAGCAAACGAAAGAACATGATGTTTCCGGCGACTCGCGGACGGCAAAAGGCGGTTTCAAAAGCCCGTCCTTGATAAAGACGCTCATATCAAGGAGCAAGCCGTCGCGGGCGGCTCGTTTTCGGAGTCGGCCAGTCGAAAAGCGATGGCGCAATATTGGCTTTGCGGCAGCGGCCTGCTGTATAGTGTGCCGCATCGCCCAAAACGGATGACAAAAAGCCAGAACGGATAACAATAAGAATGGCGGAATATTCGGCCTTCTCGCTTCTCAAAAACGCGCTGACCGGCAACAAGGACTGGAAGCCGGCCTGGCGCAAGCCGGATCCGAAGGCATCCTACGACGTGATTGTCATCGGCGGCGGCGGCCACGGCCTGTCGACCGCCTATTATCTCGCCAAGGAGCACGGCATCACCAATGTCGCGGTGCTGGAGAAGGGCTGGCTCGGCTCGGGCAATGTCGGCCGCAACACGACGGCCGTTCGCTCCAACTACCTGCTGCCTGCCAACACCCGCTTCTACGAACATTCGATGAAGCTGTGGGAGAACCTGTCGCACGACCTCAACTACAACGTCATGTTCTCGCAGCGCGGCTGCCTGAACCTGGCGCACACGCCTGCCCAGCTTGACGATCTTGCGCGACGCGGCAACGCCATGCGCCATCTCGGCGTCGACGCCGAACTGATGACCACGGCGGAGATCGCACGCCTGATACCGGCGCTGGACGTCTCGGGCGCGGCTCGCTTCCCGGTCGTCGGCGGGCTGATGCAACCGCGCGCCGGCACCGCCCGCCACGATGCCGTCGCCTGGGGCTATGCGCGCGGCGCCGACCGTCGCGGCGTCGACATCATCGAAAATTGCGAGGTCACCGGTTTCCTGCGTGATGGCGACCGCGTCACCGGCGTCTCGACCTCGCGTGGTGAGATCCGCGCCAAGAAGGTGGCGGTCGCGGTGGCCGGCAGCACCGGACGGGTCATGCAGCTTGCCGGCATCGAGACGATGCCGATCGAGAGCCATGTGCTGCAGGCCTTCGTGACGGAATCGCTGAAGCCATTCGTCAATACCGTCCTCACCTTCGGCATGGGCCATTTCTACATGTCCCAATCGGACAAGGGCGGCCTTGTCTATGGCGGCGATCTCGACGGCTACAACAGCTACGCCCAGCGCGGCAGTTTGCCTATTGTCGACGAGGTGATGAGCGAGATGCTGGCGCTGTTTCCGGGGCTTGCGCGCGTGCGCATGCTGCGCTCCTGGGGCGGCGTCTGCGACATGTCGATGGACGGCTCGCCGATCATCACCACCGGCCCGCTGCCGGGCATGTATCTCAACTGCGGCTGGTGCTACGGCGGCTTCAAGGCGACGCCGGCGTCTGGCTGGTGCTTTGCCTGGACCATCGCCAAGGACGAGCCGCACGACTTGAACGCGCCCTTCACGCTCGACCGCTTCCATCGCGGCATGGTGATCGACGACAAGGGCCAGGGCGCGACGCCGCGGCTGCATTAGGTAAGACGAAAATGCTGATCACTTGCCCCTATTGCGGCCCGCGCGATGTCATCGAGTTCACCTACCAGGGCGACGGCAACCGCGAGCGCCCTCAGCCCGCGTCGCAGAATCTCGACGCCTGGAACGCCTATGTTTACGATCGGTTGAATCCGGCGGGTGACCACAACGAGATCTGGCAGCATTCCGGCGGCTGCCGCGCCCATCTCAAGGTCGTGCGCAACACGCTGACACACGATATCTCCAGCGTCGCCTTCGCGCGCGGCGACCACAAAGCCGCTGCGCGCCACAAGGCGGAGGGCAAGGCATGAGCCCACGCCGCACGGATGCCGGTGGTCGGATCGACCGGCTGCGAACCATCCGGTTCACCTTCGATGGCGCGCCTTACACCGGCCATGCCGGCGACACGCTTGCCTCGGCGCTGCTGGCCAATGGCGTCACCTTGTTCGGGCGCTCGTTCAAATATCACCGCCCGCGCGGCGTGCTGACATCAGGCGTCGAGGAGCCGAACGCCCTGGTGACGGTGCTGCGGGGCGAGGTTCGCGAGCCCAATATTGCCGCGACCATGGTCGAGATCTATGACGGGCTGACCGTTGTCAGCCAGAACCGCTTTCCATCGCTGTCCTGGGATGTCAGCGCCGTCAATCAGCTCGGCGGCAAGCTTCTGTCCGCCGGCTTCTATTACAAGACCTTCATGGGACCCGCGATCGGCCCGCTGAAGAGCACGCGTTTCTGGATGTTCTGCGAGCATTTCATCCGCCGGGCCGCCGGTCTCGGCCGCGCCGGGACTGCTCCCGACACGGCGCGCTACGAGCGTATGAACGCTTTCTGCGATGTGCTGGTGGTCGGCTCAGGTCCGGCCGGGCTGATGGCCGCCAGGGCCGCCGCCGATCAGGGCGCGCGTGTCATCCTCAGCGAGCTCGAACCGCATTTCGGCGGCTCGGCCAACTGGTCCGGCGAGACGATCGACGGCATGCCCGGGGCGGACTGGGCAGCGCGAGCCGCCGGCCAGCTCGAAGGCTATGACAATGTCCGCCTGCTGCCGCGCACCACGGTCTGGGGCTACTACGACGGCAACACGCTCGCTGCGCTCGAACGGGTCACCGACCATAAGGAGAGGCCCGGGAAGGGCGAACCGCGCCATCGCTACTGGACCATTCGCGCCAAATCGGTGGTGCTGGCCACCGGCTCCTTCGAGCGGCCGCTGGTGTTTCCGGGCAACGACCGGCCGGGTGTGATGCTGGCGCATGCCGCCGAGCGCTACGCCAACGAGTACGGCGTGCTGCCGGGCAACAGGATCGCAATCTTCACCAACAATGACAGCGCCTATCGCTCCGCTCTTGCGCTGAAGAATGCCGGCGCGGCCATCGTCGCCGTCGTCGACGTGCGGCCGGAGCTTTCGAGCGAGATGCGCGAGCTCGCCGATGAAGCGGAAGCCAAGATTCTTGCCGGTCACGCCGTGGTCGCCACCGAAGGCGGCAAGGCGCTGTCCGGCATCAAGGTGCAGCGCTTCGACATGGTCAACGGCGCGCTTGCCGGCGATCCGCGCAGCATTCAAGCCGACTGCCTGCTGATGTCGGGAGGCTGGTCGCCGACCATCCATCTGGCCAGTCAGGCCGGCGCTAAGGCGGAATGGAATGCCGCCAGGCAAGCCTTCCTGCCACCGAAGCCAACCCAGCAATGGATTGGCGCCGGCGCTTTCACCGGCAGCTTCTCCACCGCCGAGGCCATCGCCGAAGGTCGCGCCGCCGGGCTTTCGGCGGCCGGCGGGACCGGCGCACCAACGGCCTTGCCGGTCGTCGAAGCAGCACCCGGCGATCCCGACCCGGCGCCTGTGTTCGAGATCAAGGCCGATGGAAAAAGCTTCGTCGATTTCCAGCACGACGTGACCGCGGAGGATGTGCGGCTGGCGCATCGCGAAGGCTTTGTCTCGGTCGAGCACCTGAAACGCTACACCACGCTCGGCATGGCGACCGACCAGGGCAAGAACTCCAACATACCCGGCCTCGCCATCATGGCCGAAGCGCTGGGCAAGCCGATCCCCGAAGTCGGCACGACACGCTTCCGCCCGCCCTTTTCCGCGGTGTCTATCGGCTCGCTCGCCGCAGAACGCTTCGGCGACCTGAGGCCAGAGCGGCTGACGCCGATGCATGACTGGCACGTCGCCAATGGCGCAACCATGTATTCGGCCGGCCTCTGGTATCGCCCGATGATTTATGGCCATCCCGGCGAGACGATCGAGCAGGCCTATGTGCGCGAAGCCAGGGCGACGCGCGAGAGCGCCGGCATCGTCGATGTCTCGACACTGGGCAAGATCACCGTGCAGGGTCCGGACGCAGCGGAATTCCTCGATCGGGTCTACACCAACATGTTCTCGACGCTGGCTGTCGGCAAGGCCCGCTACGGGCTGATGCTGCGCGAGGACGGCCTCGCTTTCGACGACGGCACGACGTGGCGGCTCGGCGATCAGGACTTCCTGATGACCACCACCACGGCCAATGCCGGCAAGGTGATGCAGCATCTGGAGTATTTCCTTGACGTTATCTGGCCGGAGCTGAAGGTCCACGTCACCTCGGTGACCGACGAATGGGCGGGTGCCGCCATCGGCGGACCAAAGGCGCGAGCCATTCTTGCCGCTTGCATCACTGGCACCGCCGTCGACAACGCCACGCTGCCTTTCATGGGCATCGTGCACGGCAAGATATCGGGCGTGCCGGTGATGATCTGCCGGCTGTCTTTCTCCGGCGAAATGGCCTTCGAAGTTTACTCCGGCGCCGGGTACGGCACCCATGTCTGGGAAGCGTTGATCGAAGCCGGCAAGCCGTTCGGACTGGTGACTTACGGGCTCGAGGCGCTGGGCACGATGCGCATCGAGAAAGGCCACGTCACCGGCGCCGAGATCGACGGCCGAACCACGGCGCGCGACCTGCATCTCGACTGGATGCTGTCCAAGAAAAAGCCCTTCATCGGCTCGGCGATGATGGATCGCGAGGGGCTGATCGCTCCCGGCCGGCTGGAACTCGTCGGTCTGATTTCGCTGGACAACCAGCCGCTCAACGGCGGCGCGCACATCGTCGAGGCGCTTGACGAAGCCAATCCGCACGATTCCATCGGCCACATCACCGCTTGCTGTTATTCGCCGGCGCTCGGCAAATACATCGCGCTCGCTTTGGTCAAGGACGGCAAGGCACGGCGCGGCACGCGCGCCCATATCTCCGATCCCCTGCGCAACCGGTTCGGCCCGGTCGAGATCGTCTCCAACCACTTCTTTGATCCGGACGGGAGCCGCATGCATGGTTGAGCGCCAATCACCGCTTGAGCTGGCACCGCTTGAGCCGGAACTGCGCACCGGCTCGCACGGCGATTTCGAACACGGCATCGATGTCATCCTCTCCGAAACCAGGCCGGGATCGATCCTGCAGCTCGCTGCCTGGCCGGGCCAGGAGAAGAAGTTGATATCAGGCATCCGCACCGTTACCGGCCTTGCTCTGCCCGATGGCGCCGGCGCCGGCAGCACCGACGGCGTGAGGTCGGTGTTCGGCTTCGCGCCGGGAAAATTCACAGTGGTCGACGAGGCCGAAGGCCTGGCATCAGCCTTTGCCAATGTCGTCACCCCGGCGATCGGCACGGTGACCGACCTGTCGCACGGCCGCACCGCGATCCGCATCGCCGGACCAAAGGCCGAATGGGTGCTGGCAAAACTCTTCGCCATCGACTTCGCGCTGCCGGCCTTCCCGGTCGGCGCCGGCCGCTCGACCATGCATCATGACGTCTTCGCGCAGATCCAGCGCACCGGCGCCGACCAGTTCGACATCTATGTGTTCCGCTCGTTTGCGCGCTCGTTCTGGAAGGCGCTCTGCCACGCCAGCGAGGAAGTCGGCTACGAGGTGCAGTAGACCGAGGCGGCGCGTCGTCACCTCACTTGGCGCCACCTCATTTGGCGCCACCTCATTTGGCGAATGTCACCCACTCTTCCAGCGGCGCACGGTCGGTGCGGAACTCGTTTTCGGGTTTGGACGTGTCCTCGTGGCCGAGCGCCATGCCGCAGACGACGATCTCCTCGTCGGGGATGTTGAGCACCGGCCTGATCTGCTTGTGATACGGTGCAAAGGCGGCCTGCGGGCAGGTGTGCAGGCCCCTGCCCCGTGCCGCCACCATGATGTTCTGCAGGAACATGCCGTAATCGATCCACGACCCCTTGTTCAGCCGCCGGTCGACGGTGAAGATCATGCCGACCGGCGCGTCGAAGAAGACGAAGTTGCGGTCGTGCTGCGCACGCATCCTGTCCACCTCGCGCCGACCGATGCCGAGCACGCCGTAGAGGCCGAAGCCGTTCGCCCGCCGCCGGGTGAGATACGGTTCGAAGAACTGGTCCGGGTAGTAGCGATACTCGTCCCACTCGGCCTTTTCGGCGCGGATACCGGAATTGAGGATGGCATCGGTGATCCGCTGCTTGACCTCGCCTTTGGTGACGTAGACCCGCCAAGGTTGCATGTTGGTGCCCGAAGGCGCACGAGCCGCTACAGCGAGAATGGCGCGGATCGTCTCGTCGTCGACCATATCGGGCAGGAAGGCGCGCACCGAACGGCGCGACGTGATCGCCTCGTCGACGATCGCCGCATCCTTGGCGATCCGGGTGTTGTTTTCCAGCATGGGCCGTCCTTAGCGCATGACCCCGGAAATCGGAATCGGTGTCCGGAAGGATCATGCGCAGTCTAGAAAATGACAGAGCGTCCTTTGCGCGTCCAATTGGACGCGCGGCGCGCTATCGTGGGTCTCGACCGGACGCCCTCACTCGCCGTTCGTGGCCGAGCCTTTGCCTGAACCGTCAAAATGGCGCAAGCAAATCTTGTAGCCTCATGAAAATCCCCTTGATTTTTTCACGAACTTGACCCCTCATGAAATTTGCCCCAAATTTTTCACCAAGGGGAATTTTTCAGTAAGAGAAATGGCTTGACCTCAACCGCCGTCAGATCGGAGCAGGAAAACCGCGAACGGCTGCTGGCCGGTGATATCAGGGCGCTGCGCAGGGCGCGCGGGCTGACGCTTGCCGAGATCGGCCTGAAGCTCGGCCGCTCCGTCGGCTGGGTCAGTCAGGTCGAGCGCGGTCTGTCGATACCATCGCTCAGTGATCTCAGGGCCTTCGCGGAATTGTTCGGCGTGCCGGTCAGCCTGTTCTTCAGCCATGACGTGCCCGTCGAGAACGAGCGCGGCGTGGTCGTGCGCGCCGGCAGCCGCCGCACGCTTGGCACAAGCGATTCCGGCCTGGTGGAGGAGCTTCTTTCGCCTGATCTCGGCGGTAGCTTCGAGATGCTGCGTTCGGTCTTCGCGCCGGGTGCGGAGCTGAAGACCGAGGCGCGCCGGCCGACGGAGGAAGCCGGATATGTCGCTTCCGGCAGCTTCGACATCGAGATATCAGGCGTCTGGCACCGGCTTGGTGAGGGCGACTCCTTTCGCTTCGACGGCAAGCCGTTCCGCTGGCGCAATCCTGGAGCGGAGCCGGCTGTCGTCATTTGGGTGGTTTCGCCACCTGTCTACTGAATATAGGTCTGGAGAAGAACATGGCCGGTTTGCCGACCACGGCACGTGTGGTGATCATCGGAGGCGGTGTCGTCGGCGCCTCCTCGCTCTACCATCTCGCCAAGGCGGGCTGGACCGACTGCGTGCTCCTGGAGAAGAACGAGCTCACTTCCGGCTCGACCTGGCATGCGGCCGGCAACGTGCCGACCTTCTCCTCGTCGTGGTCGCTGATGAACATGCAGCGCTATTCGACCGAGCTTTATCGCGGGCTGGCCGATGCGGTCGGCTATCCCATGAACTACCACGTCACCGGCTCGCTCAGGCTGGCCCATACGGCCGAGCGCATGCAGGAGTTCCAGCGCGCCAAGGGCATGGGCTGCTATCAGGGCATGGACATCGACGTGGTCGGGCTCGACGAGATCAAGCGCCGCTACCCGTTCATCGAAACGCATGAGCTGAAGGGCGCGCTCTACGATCCGAGCGACGGCGATATCGACCCGGCGCAGCTGACCCAGGCGCTGGCCAAGGGCGCCCGCGACATGGGTGCGAAGATCATCCGTTTCTGTCCGGTCACCGGCGTGCGTCGCGAGAAGGACGAGTGGGTGGTCGAGACTGCGCAAGGCGAGATCCGCTGCGAGATCGTCGTCAACGCCGCCGGCTACCGTGCGGCCGAAGTCGGCAGGATGTTCGGCCGCGACGTGCCGATGATGGTGATGAGCCATCAATATATCCTGTTCGAGGAAATCCCCGAACTGGCCGCATGGTCGAAGGAGCAAGGCAAGAAACTGCCGCTGCTGCGCGATGTCGACACCTCCTACTATCTGCGCCAGGAAAAGAACGGCATGAATCTCGGCCCCTACGAGCGCAATTGCCGTGCGCATTGGGTCGGCCACAATGATCCGATGCCCGATGATTTTTCGTTCCAGCTGTTCCCCGACGATCTCGACCGGCTGGAGGACTATCTGGCCGATGCCGTCGCCCGCGTGCCTGTCCTCGGCACCGCCGGCCTGTCAAAAGTCATCAACGGCCCGATCCCCTACGCGCCGGACGGCAACCCGCTGATCGGCCCGATGCCCGGCGTGCCCAACGCCTTCGAGGCCTGCGTCTTCACCTTCGGCATCGCTCAGGGCGGCGGCGCCGGCAAGGTGCTGGCCGAATGGGTGACGGAGGGTCAGACCGAATGGGACATGTGGTCCTGCGATCCGCGCCGCTTCACCAGCTTTGCCTCGGCCCCGGATTACTGCATCGCCAAGGGCATGGAGATCTACGGCAACGAATACGCCATCCAATTCCCGCGCCATGCCTGGCCGGCTGGACGCGACCGTAAACTGTCGCCGATCCACGATCGCATCAAGGCGCTCGGCGCCTGCTTTGACGCCTATAATGGCTGGGAGCGCGCCACTTGGTACGCGCAAGCCGGCGACGACGTCTCGGAAGCCGCGACGCTGACCTTCCGCCGCGACGGGCCTTGGCAGCATCGCGTCCGCGAAGAATGCCTCGCTGTGCGCGACGCCGCCGGCATTTTGGACCTGCCTGGTTTTTCCCGCTTCAACCTCGACGGTCCAGGCGCTGCCGAATGGCTGAGCCAGCAGGTCACCGGCATCGTGCCGAAACCCGGCCGCATCGGCCTTGTCTATTTTGCCGACGACAAGGGCCGCATCGTCACCGAAATGTCGGTGGTGCGCCACGACGAGAATCTGATGACGCTGATAACCGCCGCGGTGGCGCAGTGGCACGATTTCGAGTGGCTGAAATCACGCATGCCGAAGCATGCGACATTCAAGCTGATCGATCGCACAGAGGAATATTTCACGCAGATCCTCGCCGGACCCAACTCGCGAAAAATCCTCGCCGATATCTGCGCCGCCGACCTTGCTCTGCCCTGGCTGACGCATCAGGAAACGACAATCGCAGGCCGCTGGGCGAGGCTGGTGCGTGTGTCCTTCGCTGGCGAACTCGGCTGGGAAATCCACACCAAGATCGACGACACCGCCGCGATCTTCGATGCCGTCTGGGCGGCCGGGCAGAAGCATGGCCTGAAGCCGTTCGGCATGTACGCGCTGGATTCGCTGCGGCTCGAAAAAGGCTATCGCGCCTGGAAGGGAGACCTGTCGACCGACTACTCGATCCTGCAGGGCGGGCTGGAGCGCTTCGTCAAATGGGACAAGCCGGATTTTCGCGGCAAGGCGGCGTTGCAGAACGAGAAGCAGCAGGGCGTGAAGAAACGCTTCGTCACGCTGGTCGTCGAAAACCCCGGCGACTGCGATGCGCCCACCATGTCGACGCTGTGGCATGACGGCGAGATCGTCGGCGAGACAACATCCGGCGGCTGGGGTCATCGCATCGACAAATCGATCGCGCTCGGCATGCTGCGCGCCGACCTCACCGAGCCGGGAACCACGGTCGAGGTTGAAATCTTTGGCGAGCGCTTCACGGCGGTCGTACAGAACGACAAGCCGCTGTGGGATCCGAAGAACGAGAGGCTAAGAGCATAATGCCCAGACCATCATCGCGTATTTCCGGCATCGTGCCTTCCGGCAAGGATGGCTGGGAGGTTCATTCCGCTGCCTGGGCACGCAAGGAGGCCGGCGAGGACATCATCATGCTGTCGGTCGGCGACCATGATTTCGATGCGCCGGGCCAAACCATCGAAGCCTGCGTGACAGCGGTTCGCGCCAGCAACCACCACTACACCCCGCTTCCCGGCATTCCGCGCCTGCGCAAGGCGATGGCGGCAGCCTCGACCGCCTGCACCGGCGTCCCAACCAGCCCCGACCAGGTCATCGCCACGCAGGGTGGACAGGCGGCACTCTACGCTGCCGTGCAGGCCGTGCTCGACCAGGGCGACCACGCCATCGTGGTCGCGCCCTATTACGCCACCTATCCAAACACCTTCAGTGCGGCGGGCGCGGAATTCACTGTCGTCGAGACGCCGGCCGAGGATGGTTTCCAACCCCGCGCGGACATGATCCGCGCCGCCCTTCGCCCGAACACGCGGGCCATCCTCATCAACACACCGAACAATCCGACCGGCGCCGTCTATTCGCGGCAGCATCTTGAAGAGCTGGCGCAGATCTGCCGCGAGCATGACCTCTGGCTGCTGTCGGACGAGGTCTACTGGACGCTGGGTGGTGGCGAGCATATCTCGCCCCGCGCCCTGCCCGGCATGGCCGAGCGCACGCTCGTCATCAACTCGATGTCCAAGAGCCATGGCATGACCGGCTGGCGCATGGGCTGGCTGACCGGCCCCGAAACGATGATCTCGCTGCTGATCAACCTCAATCTGGTGACGACCTATGGTTTGCCGGCCTTCATCAGCCTCGCTTGCGCCGAGGCGCTGGAAAACGGCTACGGCGTCACGGAGATTGCCGAACGCTATGCTGCAAGGCGCAGCGTCGTCCTCGATGCCATGCGCGGCATGAACAACGTCACCGTGCGCGGTTCCGAAGGCGGCATGTATGTCATGCTCGACATATCGGCTCTCGAGCCCGACGACGAGAAGTTCGCCTGGGCTCTCCTCGACAAGGAAAAGGTCGGCGTGATGCCCGGCTCAAGCTTCGGCGAGGCGGCCGCCGGCCATATTCGCGTCAGCCTCTGCCAGCCCGAGGCGGTGCTTTTGGAAGCAGCCCTTCGCTTGCGCCGTTTTGCTTCCAGCTATCGCCGTGAGGCTGCATGAGCGCCCTGCCCGCCAAAACCATTCCTCCCAAAGCAAGGGCTGTCATTATCGGCGGCGGTGTCTCCGGCTGCTCGGTCGCCTACCATCTGGCCAAGCTCGGCTGGACCGATATCGTGCTGCTCGAACGAAAGCAGCTGACATCGGGCACGACATGGCACGCCGCCGGCCTGATCGGCCAGTTGCGCGGCTCGCAGAACATGACGCGGCTGGCGAAATATTCGGCCGACCTCTACGTCAAGCTGGAAGCCGAGACCGATGTCGGCACCGGCATGCGCCAGGTCGGCTCGATCACCGTGGCGCTGACCGAGGAGCGCAAGCACGAGATCTATAGGCAGGCGTCTCTCGCCCGCGCCTTCGACGTCGACGTGCGCGAGATTTCGCCTGGTGAAGTCAAGGAGATGTATCCGCATCTCAACATTTCCGACGTGGTCGGCGCCGTGCATCTGCCGCTCGACGGCCAGTGCGATCCCGCCAACATCGCCATGGCGCTGGCCAAGGGCGCGCGCCAGCGCGGTGCGACCATCGTCGAGAACGTGAAGGTCACCAAGGTCCACACTAGGGCCGGCCGCGTCACCGGCGTTTCCTGGGCGCAAGGCGACGAGCAAGGCATGATCGAGGCCGATGTCGTCGTCAACTGCGCCGGCATGTGGGCGCGCGAGCTCGGGCGCCAGAACGGCGTCACCATCCCGCTGCATGCCTGCGAGCATTTTTATCTCGTCACCGAGCCGATCCCCGGCCTCACCCGGCTGCCGGTGCTGCGCGTGCCGGACGAATGCGCCTACTACAAGGAAGATGCCGGCAAGATGATGCTCGGTGCCTTCGAGCCGGTGGCCAAGCCTTGGGGCATGGATGGCATCCGTGAGGATTTCTGCTTCGACCAGTTGCCCGAGGATTTCGAGCATTTCGAGCCGATCCTCGAAATGGGCGTCAACCGCATGCCGATGCTGGCCAGCGCCGGCATCCACACCTTCTTCAACGGTCCCGAGAGTTTTACGCCCGACGATCGCTACTATCTCGGCGAGGCGCCGGAGCTTTCCGGCTATTGGATGGCGACCGGCTATAATTCCATCGGCATCGTCTCCTCCGGCGGCGCCGGCATGGCCCTGGCGCAATGGATCAACGATGGCGAGGCACCCTTCGATCTG
Organism: Mesorhizobium sp. M6A.T.Cr.TU.017.01.1.1; assembly: GCF_004023115.1. NCBI lineage: Bacteria > Pseudomonadati > Pseudomonadota > Alphaproteobacteria > Hyphomicrobiales > Phyllobacteriaceae > Mesorhizobium > Mesorhizobium sp. M6A.T.Cr.TU.017.01.1.1. The sequence goes on along the minus strand of NZ_RZTA01000010.1, from coordinate 13,684 downwards.
TGGGAGGTCGATATCCGCCGCGCCCAGCCGTTCCAGAAGAACCGCCGTTACCTCAGAGAGCGCGTCTCCGAGACGCTCGGCCTGCTCTACGCCGACCATTTCCCGTACCGCCAGATGGCGACTTCACGGAACGTGAGACGCTCTCCCCTACACGAACATCTGAAGGCGCGCGGCGCGGTGTTCGGCGAAGTCGCCGGCTGGGAACGCGCCAACTGGTTCGCCCGCGAAGGCCAGGAGCACGAATACCGCTATTCCTGGAAGCGGCAGAACTGGTTCGACAACCAGCGCGAGGAACATCTGGCGGTCCGAAACGGCGTCGGCCTGTTCGACATGACCTCGTTCGGCAAGATCCGTGTCGAGGGCCGCGACGCCTGTGCATTGCTGCAGAAGCTTTGCGCCAACGACATGGACGTGGCGCCGGGCAAGATCATCTACACCCAGATGCTCAACCAGCGCGGCGGCATCGAGAGCGACCTCACCGTCTCGCGGCTGTCGGAAACGGCGTACTTCCTCGTCGTGCCCGGCGCGACGCTGCAGCGCGACCTGGCCTGGCTGCGCAAGCACCTCACCGATGAATTCGTCGTCATCACCGATGTGACCGCTGCAGAAGCCGTTCTCTGCCTGATGGGGCCGGACTCGCGAAAATTGATTCAAAAGCTGAGCCCGAACGATTTCTCCAACGAAACCAATCCATTCGGCACGTTTCAGGAGATTGAAATCGGCATGGGACTGGCCCGTGCTCACCGCGTCACCTATGTCGGCGAGCTCGGCTGGGAGCTTTATGTCTCGACCGACCAGGCCGCCCATGTCTTCGAGGCAATAGCTGAGGCTGGCGCCGACGTCGGCCTAAAACTCTGCGGTCTGCACACCCTGGATTCCTGCCGCATCGAAAAGGCCTTCCGGCATTTCGGCCACGACATCACCGACGAAGACAATGTGCTGGAGGCGGGCCTCGGCTTCGCGGTGAAGGCCGGCAAAGGAGATTTTCTCGGCCGCGATGCCGTGCTGAGGAAGAAAGAGACCGGATTGAACCGGCGCCTGGTGCAGTTCCGCCTGAGAGACCCTGAGCCGCTGCTCTTCCACAATGAGGCGATCCTGCGCGACGGCAAGATTGTCGGCCCGGTCACCTCGGGAAATTACGGCCACCATCTCGGCGGCGCCGTTGGGCTCGGCTACGTGCCTTGCCAGGGCGAGAGCGAGGCGGATGTGCTGTCGTCGTCCTACGAGATCGAGATCGCCGGCGAGCGCTTCGCCGCCGAAGTGTCGCTGAAGCCGATGTACGATCCGAAAGCGGAACGAGTGCGGATGTAGCTCAGAAGCGCTCCAGCTTCTTTCTTCCTTTCTCCAGAAATGCCGCCCTCGTCTTTGGCGTCGACGCGTCCATCAGGTAGTGGGCCAGAAAGAACGTCTTGCAGCGGGTGGCGCAGAGCGCCCGCATGCCGCGCAGGATTGTCTTGCGTCCCGGCTGTCCGACGACGACGCTCCACCAGGTCGGCGCGCCGCAGGTCGTGATCACCCCGATCTTCGTCACATGCCTCATCAGCGACTGAATCCGTCCTTTGCCCGCTGGTAGCTTAAAGGCGACGTCGGTCGCCCAGACCCGGTCTAGCCACCCCTTCAGCATTGCCGGCAGCCCGTACCACCATGTCGGATAGATGAAGAGGATTGCCTGGGCCCAGTTTAGGTGGTCGATGTGCGGCTTGAGCGCCGGGTCCTGCGGGGCATGCTCATTGTAGGAGCGTCGCTCGCCGCAGCCCATGACCGGATTGAAATTCTCCGCATAGAGGTCGAGCAGCCGCACCTCCCAGCCCCTCGCCTTCAGCACCTCGATGGCACTATCCCGGATCGCGGCGCAAAAGCTTTCGGGCACAGGATGGCAGTAAACCACCAGGACCCGCATCAGAAGGCATCCATGCTGGCGGCGACCTTCGCCATGAATCTTTTCCGCGTTTCATCGGTCGACAGGTTCATCGAGTAATGCGCGAGATAGGAAACGGAGGCGCCTGGCTTGACCGTGGCGCGCAACACACGCTTGACCAGCTTTCGCGGCGGGTCGCTCATCAGCATTGCATGGAGCCGGCTGCCGCCATAGGTGGTGACCGCCGCCAGCTTGCGGATGTTGTGCAGCGACGGCTTCACCTTGCCGTCGACCAGCTTGAACGACACGCCAGGCAGGAAAACGCGGTCGAAGAACCCCTTCAGGATCGCCGGATAGCCGTAGTTCCACACCGGGAATGACAGCACCAGCGCCTCGGCCTTTTGCAGCCTCTCGATATAAGCGGCCGCCGGATCAGCGGCGCCGCGCTCGTCGTGATAGCTGACCCGTTCGGCGCGCGTCAGCCTGGGATCGAAATTCTCGGCATAGAGGTCGCAATCGTCGACGGCATGGCCAGCGGCCGTCAGCCGCTCGACGATCACCTTGTGCAAACCGGCATTGAAGCTGGCCTCGACCGGATGGGCGTAGAGCACGAGGATTTTCATTGAAGTGCTCGCAGGTTGGCGCGAGGCACCCCCCTCTGCCCTGCCGGGCATCTCCCCCTCAAGGGGGGAGATTGGCCGTCACCATCGGTTTTGCCAAACACCAACGCGGCAAGGGGATCGAGGCGTAGAAACTGCCAATCTCCCCCCTTGAGGGGGAGATGGCCGGCAGGCCAGAGGGGGGTACAGCGCCACACGCTCGTCATCGTTCAACCCGCCTTCTCCAACCCCTTGAACAGGAACGACTTGCCCGAGCGATAGTCGTAGTCCGGGTTTTCCCAGGCGATCATCTTGCCGGGATTGAGCAGCCCTTGCGGATCGGTCTCGCGCTTGAAGGCGAGCTGCACCTCGTCCGTCTGCTTCATGCCGCCCTCTTCCAGCGTGTAGCGGTGCGGATTGAAGACCCAGCAGCCATTGTCTTCATGGATGCGGATGATCTCGTCGAGCCGCTCCGCTGTCGTGAAGCGGACCAGCGGCAGTCCGGCCACGCCGATCGCGCCATCGAAGCGGATGAATTCGAGATGCGTCGGCACCTCGTCGCCGAAGCGATCGATCATCGCCTTGACGTAAGCGAGGTGATCCGGCGAGGGATAGCGGGTCTGCAGATAAGTAATCGTCGAGTCGACCCTGATGGCACGCAGCGTCGTGTGGTTCCAGGTCAGCTCATAGGCCGGCGGCAGGCCTTTGAGATCGGCCTCCTTGTCGGCGCGGAAGACGATCTCGCCCTTGCTGCGTGCGGTGAGGGCGACAAAGGCATCCATCGCATGCGACGCGATCATGCAGACGACGATGCTTTGCTCGCGCCGGAAGAATTTCTGGTGCCGCTTGAAATAGTCATAGGGGATCGGAGCGGCGATCGGCGTGATCAGTTTCGCCAGAATGCCATCCTGGATGGCAAGACCATTGCCGAAACCGGCTGCATCCATGAAATCGTCGAAGCCGACTATGACATCGATCCAGTCGTAGCTTGCGGTCAGCGGCATCTCGACCTCGGTGATGATGCCGTTGGTGCCGTAGGCATGCATGACCTTCAGCACCTCCTCGCCGGTAAGATCCATGATGCGAGGCTCCGCCTCCATCGTCACGGTCCTGAGCCTGATGACATTGCCGAGGTCGCGCAGCCCGCCCCAGCGGATCGAGCCAATGCCGCCTGAACCGCCGGCGACAAAGCCGCCTATACTCGCCGTGTTGTAGGTTGACGGCGACATCCGAAGCTCCTGTCCGGAATGCGCCCGCGTCGCTCTGTCGATGTCGGCAAGCACGGCACCCGGCCCGGTCACGACGCGGCCCGGCGCAATCGTCTTGATCGTATTCATCTCGGCAAGGTTGAGCACGACGCCGCCGGACAGCGGCATAGCCTGCCCATAATTGCCGGTGCCGCTGCCGCGCGGCGTCACCGGAATGCCATGCCGGTGACAGGCGGCGAGCACGCGGATCACCTCGTCTTCCGTCTTCGGCGTCACGATCAGGTCGCCGGTCACATGGTCGAGCTGCTGCTTCAGCACCGGGCTGTACCAGTAGAAATCGCGGCTCTTCTGCTGGACGATCGCCGGATGGTCGTCGATCTTCAGACCGTCGAGGTCGCGCTTCAGTGCCGAAATGTCCATCATTTCACCATCAGCTCGTCGAGTTCGGCATAGTCGGGCAAGTGGCGCTCGATGGCGCGGCCATCGCGCACCACGATGCGATCCGATTCGGGCCGCGACAGCAATTCCGTCCAGCTCCGCCCCCTAAAGACGACGAAGTCGGCCGCGCTGCCTGCGGCAAGCATGCCGAAACCATCGAGCCGCATCACCTTGGCCGGCGTCGAAGTCACCGCTTGCGGCCAATCGCCGACCGGGTGATCGAAATGCAGGATACGCGTCGCCATGCGGTAGACCTCCAGCATGTCGAGATCGCCATAGGCGTAGAACGGGTCCCGGGTGTTGTCGGAGGCGACGGCCACTGGAATGCCGCGCGCCTTCATCTCGTGCAGCAGCGTCACGCCGCGCCAGCGCGGCGTGGTGTTATCAGCCCGCCGGTCCTGCAGATAGAGATTGCACATCGGCAGCGACACCACGGCGAGCCGCGCCTTCGCCACCTTGTCCAGCGTGTCCAGCACATCGAGATCGGGCTGGCGTGCCAGCGAGCAGCAATGGCCGACAAGGATGTTTCCCTCAAAACCGTTCCATAGTGCCGCCTCGGCGATCTTCTTCAGCGAGATCGCCGAGGCGGCGTCGGTCTCGTCGGCATGGAAATCGAGGTCGAGGCCATGCTTGATCGCCTGCGCAAACACCTGGTCGAGAAGCTCTTCCAGGTCCGGCAGCATGTAGGTGACGACGCCGAGCACGCCCTTGGCCGCGGCGACGCGTTTGGCCAATCCTTCGAACCATTTCCCGTCGCGCACGCCTTCGATGCCGAGCAGACAGGCCGCCTGCAGCTCGATGCGGCCGCGCCATTGCTCCCGCATCGTCTCGAACACCGGCCAGGAGATCTCCTCCTGCGGCGCGACGCTGTCGAGATGGGTGCGCAGGCCTTTGGTGCCGTGCGCGTACGCTGAACGCAGCGAAAAATCCATGCGGCGGGCAACATCGTCCGCGCTCCAACGGGCAGCGCGGTCAGCGCCGGTGGCATTCAGCGCGCCCATGAACGTGCCGTCGGGATTGGGTTTTCGAGGCCAGATATGGCCCTTGTCGATATGGGTGTGGCAGTCGACAAAGCACGGCATGACGATGCGGCCGCCGAGGTCGATCGTGCCTGCCGGTGTATTGGACTGGCGATGCGCGACGACGCTGGAAATCCTGCCGTCGGCGACGGCGATATTGGCGAGCGCAAACCCGTCGGCGTCGAAGGCTGCGGCAAGGCCCGGCGTCAGTGACGCATGAAGTCGGACGTTCGCAAGATGATAAGAACCAGAGGCCGGTATCAAGCCTTACCCCCCTCTGTCCTGCCGGACATCTCCCCCTCAAGGGGGGAGATTGGCAGCTTCGACCGAGGCGCTTCCTTTGCCGCGTCCGAGATTGGCGAAAACAAAACATGCAGCCGATCTCCCCCCTTGAGGGGGAGATGTCCGGCAGGACAGAGGGGGGTGTTTCGCGCAGACATTTCACCCACCTTACCGCTCCTGCTTCAGCGCGCTTTCATGCCAGCGCCGCAAAATGAGATGCGAGATCAGCGACAGCACCAGGAAGATCAGAATGCCGGTGAACGAGATCAGGATCAGCGCCGCGAACAGCCGCGGTGCGTTGAGCCGGTAGCCGGCCTCGATGATGCGCGAGGCAAGCCCCGACGACTGGCCGGTGGCCCCGGCGACGAACTCCGCCACCACCGCGCCGATCAGCGACAGGCCGCCGGCGATCTTCAGCCCACCGAGAAAATAGGGCATCGCCGCCGGCAGCCTGAGATAACGCAATTGCTGCCAGCGGGTCGCGCCGTTGAGCTTGAACATGTCGCGCAGATTGCGGTCGACGGAATTGAGGCCGAGTGTGGTGTTGGACAGGATCGGGAAGAAGGCGACGATCCAGGCACACAGCAGAAGCTTCGTCGTCTGGTTGTCGACATAGATGTTGATCAGCGGGAAGATCGCGACGATCGGCGTCACCTGCAGGACGATGGCAAACGGGAAGAACGACATCTCCACCCATTTCGATTGCGCGAACAGCACCGCCAGCCCGACACCGCCGATGACGGCCAGAAGCAGGCTGAGGAAGGTGATCTTGAGCGTCACCAGCAGCGAGGAGAACAGCAGCCCGGCATCGTCGAACAGCGTTTGCAGCACCACACCGGGGCGCGGCAGGATATATTTCGGAATGTCGTTCCAGACGCAGATTCGATCCCACAGCCAGATCGCCAGGATCATGATCGCCAGCGGCAGCACCCATCGGCCGATCTGCTCGAGCCGCTCCTGGCGCACGCGACGCGCCTCCTCGGGGTCGAGCGTCAGTGCGTGTTCTTCAATGGCCGTCATGATGGGGTCCGGCGGTTGAGTTGATGGCGCCGATCAGCACATCGGATGCCTGGCGGCAGAGCGCGGCATAGTCGGGCGAGGTACGGAAGGTCTCGTTGCGCGGATAGGGCGCATCGATGGCGAGTTCTTTGAACACCCGGCCCGGTCGCGCCGCCATGACCACGACGCGGTTGGAGAGGAAAACGCTTTCAAAGACGCTATGGGTAACGAAGACGACGGTGAAACGCTCGTCCTGCCATAGCTCCAGAAGATCGTTGTTGAGCTTGAAGCGGGTGATCTCGTCCAGTGCTGCGAACGGCTCGTCCATCAGCAGAACGCGCGGCTTGGTCACCATGGCGCGGGCGATCGAGACGCGCATCTTCATGCCGCCGGAAAGCTCGCGCGGCACCGCGTTCTCGAACCCGGTCAGGTGAACCCGCGCCAGCATCTCCATCACGACAGGCGCAGCCTTGGCCCGCGACACGCCCTTCAGCCGCAGCGGCAGCCAGATATTGTCGAAGACATCGGCCCAGGGTAGCAGCGTCGGCTCCTGGAAGACGAAGCCGATGTCAGAGCGATCGACAGAGCTGCTGCCGCGCCAGTCGAGCAGGCCGGAGGTCGGCGTCGACAGGCCGGCAATCAGCCGCAGCGCCGTCGACTTGCCGCAGCCGGAGGGCCCGAGAAGGCTGAGGAAATCGCCTTCCCGGATCGTCAGGTCGACGGCGCTGAGCGCTGTCACACCGTTGGAAAAGACCTTGCCGACGCCGCGCAGCGCCAACAGCATCGGACCCGTGCCCGATGCGCTCGCCGGCGCTTGCGCCACTTTCTCCTGCATCATGCCCGGGTGCTATTTCTTCAGGTCGATCCCGACGCCCTTGTTGACGAAAGCCAGCGTGTAGGACTTCTTGATGTCTATATCGGCCGGCACGACCTTGGCCTTGACCATCTTGTCGTAGAAGCTCTGGATGCGCGCGTCGGTCATCGCGCCGATGCCGAGTTTTTCCGTGTCGCCGGAATCGACGATGCCGAATTTCTTCATCTGCTCGATCGAAAACGCGATCTGTTCGTCGCTGATGTCGGGGTTATCCTTCTTGATCGCCGCGTTGGCGGCAGCGTTGTCGCCGTAGAGATAGTTGTACCAGCCCTTGGCCGAGCCATCGACGAAGCACTGAACCACCTCCGGCCGCTTGTCGATCGTGGCCTGCATGGTCTCGATCGTCGTCGCATAGGTGTCGAAGCCGTAGTCGGCGAGCAGGAACAAATTGGGCTGGAAGCCGCCTTCCTTGGCGACGGCATGGGGCTCCGACGTCACGTAGCCTTGCTGGATCGATTTTGGATTGGCGATGAAAGGTGCGGGGTTGAAGGTGTAGGGCACGCGCTTGGCCGGATCGAAGCCGAATTCCGTTACCATCCATTGGAAGAAGCTCTGTGCACCTTCGTCAGCGATGATGTACTGGTCCGCGTTCTTCAGATCCTCCCATTTGTCGAGCCCTTGACCCGGATGGGCCATGATCACCTGCGGTTCTTTCTGGAAGGAGGCAGCGACCACGCGCAGCGGAATCTCCTGCTGCACGGCGTCGAAAGCCTGCAGCATGTTGCCGCCCATGTAGAAGTCGATCTTGCCGGCGAGCAACAGCGGCCGACCGCTGACCTGCGGGCCACCTTGCATGATCGTTACGTCGAGCCCGCAAGCGGCATAGGTGCCATCAGCGGCCGCCTGATAGTAGCCGCCGTGCTCGGCCTGGGCGAGCCAGTTGGTGCCGAAGGTGACCTTCTCATTTGCTGCCGCGCTCAGCGTGCTCGCGGCAACCAGCACGATCGCACCAGCCGAAATCTTAAGGTTTCCGTCCATCCACACCACCCTTTGTTGGCTCGGGCGCGTCACGCGCCGGGCTCGACACCATCGATTCAAGAAGCAAGACACATGCCATCGCCGGGACCGCCCGCTTGCGCCACGGTGGTGCGCGAAGGCCGGACTGGTCATGCTGTACCGGAGGCATCGTGCCTATTTTTTGAACGCCTGTCCACAATCGCCCTGATAGCATGCACTGCATCTTGAAGGGGCCACCAATCCCGCTTTAGGCTGGCGGAGACTGGAGATCGTCATGTTCAAATTCCTCACGCCGAAATCGATCAAGCCGCCCTTCGCCCGCTATAGTCATGGCGTCGAGGTGCCTCCGGGCAAGAGGCTGGTGTTGTGCTCGGGACAGGTCGCCATCACGGTGGATGATCAAATCCCGGAGGATGCTGGCGCCCAGGCCGAACTCTGTTTCCAAAACATAGCGGCGATCCTCGGCGAGGCTGGGCTCGGAATTCAAGACATCGTCCGCATCAACGCCTATGTTACCGACCGCGCTTTCCTCAGGCCCTATATGGACGTCCGCGACCGCCTGTTCACCAGCCCGGCGCCCGCCTCGACGCTGATGATCGTGTCCGGTTTCGCCCGGCCGGAATTCAAGGTCGAGATCGAGGTCATCGCGGCAGGGTGATCGACAGGCGATCCTTCCCGCGCTAGGTCTGCATCGAAGAGGCCGGCCTATCGAAAAGGCCAGTCTGTCGAAAAAGGCATAACATGACCGTTGCGAAAAGACGCGTGTGGTGGGGCGACTATCGGACCACCGAATACGCCACCATCGACCCGGAGGCGACGATCGCCGTTCTGCCGGTGGCAGCGATCGAACAGCACGGGCCGCATCTGCCGGTTTCGACCGACACCTCGATCATGATCGGCATGCTCGACACGATGATCGCCCGCCTGCCGGGTGATCTCGACATCCGCATCCTACCCGTCCAGGCGGTGGGCAAGTCGAACGAGCACCTGCATGCGCCGGGGACCCTCACTCTGCCGGCGGCGACCTTGATCGAGGCCTGGACCGAGCTTGGCCTGTCGATAGCGCGCGCCGGCATCAGGAAACTGATCGTCGTGAACTCGCATGGCGGCAACGAGGAGATCATGGGCATCATCACGCGCGAATTGCGCGTGCGTGCAAAGATGCTGGCGGTGAAGACGAGTTGGCAGCGCTTTGGCCGGCCGGCCGGCATGTATACCGCGCTTGAGGACCGCCAGGGCATTCATGGCGGCGATGTCGAGACCTCGCTGATGCTGCATTTCCGGCCGGATCTGGTCGACATGGCAAAGGCCGACAATTTCGTGTCCAACGTCGCCCGCGCCGAAAAGGAATTTTCGCTGCTGCGCCACACCGGAACGCACGCCTTCGCCTGGATCGCTACCGATCTCAACCCGAACGGCGTGGTCGGCGATGCCAGCATTGCAACGGCCGAAAAGGGCAGGCTTACCGCCATCCATCAGGCCGACGGATTCATCAGCCTGCTGAAGGATTTGCGCAAGGCCAAGCTGGTCGATTGGCTGGCCTAGGGGTGTTTCTCAGGTCAAGGTGAGCCAAAATGCGGATTTCTGCACACGCCGCGCTTGAGGTTCAAGGCAGACAGCCACTTTTGATGGCGCTAGTTTCCAGACCGTGCGTAAAGCAAAGTATCGCCGGTTGCTTCTAGTCTCACATCCATGGGTGCGCGATGGTTGTCGTCACAAAGGCACTGACCCTTGCTGACTTCCATGAAGCCGGCGCACTCATCGCGGAGATGGGCCAATGGGACGTTGCACAATGCGGCGTGCACGGACTTCCGTCCGAAGATGTGATTTCCGCCTACTATTCTGACGATGCCGCGAGCTTGTTGGAGAAATGCACCTCGCCCAGCACAGGCATGTACCTCGCTCGGGCTGGCTCTGTCGCCTTAGGTTGCGTCGGCTACGTCAGTCATGGAGATGTTGCCGAGATCATTAAGCTCTTCGTGCGTCCGGAAGAACGAGGAAAAGGCGTAGGCGCCCGCCTACTTGCGACGGCGCTCGATGCTATCGAGCAGTCCAGGTGCCAAAAGGTGAACCTAGTGACAGTTTCATTCATGACGAATGCAATCACCCTTTACCGCCAGTTCGGCTTTCAAGAGTGCGAACCGTTCGAACCGGCACCGAAGGGCTTGGAGGAAGCTACGCGGTACATGGAAAGGGTGATCAAATAGCTTGGATGAAAACAGGCGCAGCCCATCCAGATCGGGATGGATCAGGTTCTGACCAGAATCAGCCGTCGATCTTCAGCGCGAACGGCGTGCCTTCGAAGGCGTCCGCGCCGCGCCCAATCGCCTCGATGGCGCGGCTCATGCGGCCGTTGCGATCAAGCAGCGCGTCGGCAACTGCGATCAGTCGCGGATTGGGCGTCGCCGTCGGCGATAGCGCCCGCAGCGTCTCAGCCAACTCGACCTCGTCGCGCTTCGGCGCCAATGCCGCCGCGATGATGTAGGCCGAGGCCGTCGAACGGCTGATGCCGGCATAGCAATGCACGACCAGCGGCCTTGCACGATCCCATTGCCGCGCGAAATCGAGCAGGCCGCGGACATGCGCCTCGCCCGGCATGGTCATGCCGTCCTGCGCCACGGCGATGTCGTGCATGACCAGATGCAGATGGTTTTCCCTGGTGATCGAGGCCGGGCGCGTCACCTCGGTACCGGCAGCCAGCAGGGAAAGCAGCCGCTCGGCGCCGGTTTTCGCGACCGTTTCCTCGACCTTCGACAGCGAACAGACATGGATCATTGCTTGGATCTCCTAATGCATGTCGCGCAAAAGTGCGCAGCGGTTTTGCGACAACGACATGCATAAAAACAAGAACTTAAAGCGCGTCGCATGAATCCGTTCAAATGCGACGCGCTTTAGGCGTTATCGTCGCGCTGTTGCGCCCAGTCGGCAAGAGCCGATTCGAGCCGCTGCCATTCTTCCTCCGGACCCGGCAGCCCGGCGCGCAGCACATGCGGCCGGCCGGAGAAATGACGAAGCAGGATGCCACGCTCGCCAAGTGCCGAAAACAGGCCGGCGGCGTCCGTCAGCCTGACATAGCGGAACAGCGTGGTGCCGCCGGCGACAGGCACGCCGAAGCGGCCGAACAGCGCATCGAGCCGCGCCGCATCCTCGGCCAAACGGCGTCGCATCTCGGCCTGCCAACCGGTGTCGGCAAGTGCGCGGATCCCATATTCGAGCGCCGGTCCGGCGACCGCCCATGGCCCGAACTGCGCCTCCAGCCGCTCGACCGTCAGCGTGTCGGCCAGTGCAAAGCCAAGCCGCAGCCCGGCGAGGCCAAAGAACTTGCCGAAGGATCGCAATACGACGATGCCGCCTTGCTCGACATCGCCGGTCAGGCTTTCGCCCAGCGGACCGACATCCATGAACGCCTCGTCGACGACCAGCAACCCGCCTCTGGCGCGCAATTTTCCCGCAAGCGCAAGCAGCTTCTTGCGTTCGATGATGCGCCCGTCTGGATTGTTGGGGTTAACGACGATGGCAAGGTCGGCTCCTGCCAGGGCTTCGAAATCATCGACCTCCATCACAGCATGGCCGGCGATCGCCGCTGCCCGCTGATGTTCGGCGTAGGTCGGCCCGAGCACCAGCGCCTTACCGGGGCTCGCCAGCGAGGCGACGCGCGGCAACAGGATCTGGGTGCCAGGCGCCGACATCACATGCGCTGCCGATGGCGAGCCATAGGCGCTTGCCGCGACGTCGGCCAACTCGCGGGCGCGCGCGGCTTCCGGCAATCTCGACAGGGCGGTGGCGGGCAACTCGAAAAACGGATAGGAGTGCGGATTGATACCGGTCGAGAGGTCGACGAAGGGTTGTGGCGCGTGCGGGAAAAGCGCCCTCGCCCGGCCAAGGCTTCCGCCGTGATCCACCACTGTCGCCGCTCCATCAAGAGACTTCATGTCGATCCTGATCGCTTTCCTGTCACTGGTTGTTGAATTCGCTGTCGGCTACCCGGCCTGGCTGTTCGGCGCCATCGGCCATCCCGTCACCTGGTTCGGCAGGCTGATATCCTTTCTCGACCGCAGGCTCAACCGCGATACTGATTCCGACGCCCTGCGTCGCCGGCGCGGTGTTCATGCGCTGCTGATCATCGTGCTGGTGCCGGCCGCCATCGCTTTCGCAGTTGAAACCATGCTTTCGGGCATTCCAGCCGGATTGATCCTCACGGCGATTCTGGCGACGTCGCTGCTGTCGCAGAAGAGCCTGGCCGAGCATGTCGAGGCGGTGGCCGACGGGTTGGACAATGGCGGACTCGATATCGGCCGTGTTGCCGTCTCGCGGATCGTCGGCCGCGATCCGGAAAAGCTCGACAGATCAGGTGTCTGCCGCGCGGCGATCGAAAGCCTGGCCGAGAATTTTTCCGACGGCGTCGTCGCGCCCGTCTTCTGGATCGGCGTCGGCGGCTTGGCCGGCGGCGTCGCCTACAAGGCCGCCAACACCGCCGATTCGATGATCGGCCACCGCACGCCGCGCCACGAGGCCTTCGGCCGGGCGGCGGCGCGCTTCGACGATCTGATCAACCTGCCGACGTCACGGCTGACCGCGCTGCTCATCGTGGCTGCCTCTTTCTTCGTCAAAGGCGCCGATGCCGGCAACGCCTGGCGCACCGTGCAGCGCGACGCGAAAAAGCACCGCTCGCCCAATGCCGGCTGGCCTGAGGCAGCGATGGCCGGCGCGCTTGGCCTGGCGCTCGCCGGCCCGCGTTCCTATGACGGCGTCATGGTCGACGATGCATTCATGGGCGAAGGCGGCCGCCGCGATGCGGAAAGCATCGACATCAGGCGGGCGCTGAAACTCTACCGGACGGCCGACCTTCTGCTGATCGCGCTGTTCGGCCTGCTGTCGGCGATCGTCATCGCTGCGTGACGTTTAATTCGGTCGAGATCGGCTAAAAAAAAAAACCCGCCTCAAAGGCGGGTCGCTGGCGCAAATCTGCACCATGAATAAATTCCTAGCATAACTGCCGTCACAAAGCAATTGATTTCGGGCCACGACGTGGCCAATCGCTTCAGGTTTGCGCTGCCCTCACTCTTACCATTCCGGGGCGAGCCGCTTCGTGCGGCTTTCCCTTCTCCCCTTGTGGGAGAAGGTGGCCGCGAAGCGGCCGGATGAGGGGTGTTCCAGCTTGGCACCAACAGCGCTCCGGCCAGCACCCCTCAACCGTCTTGGCGCTGCGCGCCAATCCACCTTCTCCCACAGGGAGGGCTTTGCACGGGGAGCGAAGTGGAGTTCGGTGGTCAGTGGGGGCCTTTTTGAAGGCCGGCAGAGCGGTTTTCCGCGGCCCTTGCGGGGCCTTTGTCGGTTTAGGCAGCCATCCTGCCGGATTGTGGACGCACTCCTCCCTCATGTCCGCCTCTCATCGGGTGGATAGAGGACGCCAATCATGGTGCGCAGATTGTAAGCGCAGGCGGCCAGTA
>NZ_RZTA01000109.1:0-23515 GCF_004023115.1 Mesorhizobium sp. M6A.T.Cr.TU.017.01.1.1 | reverse complement strand
TACTGGCCGCCTGCGCTTACAATCTGCGCACCATGATTGGCGTCCTCTATCCACCCGATGAGAGGCGGACATGAGGGAGGAGTGCGTCCACAATCCGGCAGGATGGCTGCCTAAACCGACAAAGGCCTCGCAAGGGCCGCGGAAAACCGCTCTGCCGGCCTTCAAAAAGGCCCCCACTGACCACCGAACTCCACTTCGCTCCCCGTGCAAAGCCCTCACAAGGGGAGAAGGAAGAACGCGAACCGCACTACTCCTCCGGCTCCGTCGTGAACATCAGCGGATAGCCCTTGGCTTTGCCGGCATCGGTCGCCCGCGTCGCCTTGGTCTCGGCGACGTCCCTGGTGAAGACGGCGACGACGCAGACGCCGCGCTGATGCGCGGTGATCATCACCCGCCGCGCCTGGTCTTCGCTCAGCTTGAATTCGCCCTTGAGCACCGTCACCACGAACTCGCGCGGCGTGAAGTCGTCATTGAGGAGGATGACCTTGTAGAGCTTCGGCCGTTCGATCTTCGGCTGCGTCTTGGTGCGGGGTTTTGTCGTGATTTCAGGCATCGGAACCCGGCAGTTGCGCGCAAGAATTTCGCTTTTATTCTGACATGAACGAAAGCGATCGTCCATTTTGAGCCGCGCGCAAACCGCCTTCCAAGCGGGTGCGGCCGTTCACAAGTCCGTGCCTATGTGGGAACTGCCGGTTGCCATTCAACGGCTTGGTGCAGCGAAGCCCGGCGGGAATTTCGATTGGCTCCGCGACAGATGCCGCCCATCTGGAACGAAAAAGAAGACCGCTCCAGGCGCATCGCCACTGGAGCGGTCTTCTTAGTGGACAAGAGATGTCGCTGGATCAGGCCTTCGGAGCTGCCTTGACTGCGTGCTTCTTGTGCTTCTTGACGGTCTTCTTGGCGGCGACCTTCTTCACCATCTTGGCCGGCGCAGCGGTCGTCGCGGTCGTCGCAGCCGCGGTCGTGGTGGCGGCGTTGGCGCTGCTGGCGCCGAGAACCGGCATCGAGAAGGCAAGCGCGATGGCGAGACCGAGAGCGGAGAGGAGGGACTTTTTCATGGCTTCGTTTCCTTGTTGTGCAGATCGGATTGAGGGTCACTGAACGGGGTCGATCGGTGTCACTCCAAGCAGCTTCAAAGCGTTGGCGAGCATCCGGATTCCCTGTGCCTGTTTCTTGTTGGCGCAGAACCGGTTTCCCTTCCTTTGAAGTGCCTTCGCCGCGGTGACCTGCGTTGCCGCGGCATGGGTTTCGAGGGCTTCGTCGAATTGACGGCTCAGATCGCTGCAACGCTCGCTCCGGGTGATCGCCGCCTTTGTATCGGCCACCTTTGCATCGGCCACCTTTGCATAGGATTGTTCGACCGCGGCGGTGATAAGCGAGATGCCGAGCAACACACCCATCAAGCTGATCGAGAACCTTTGCATTGGTTTGTCCGTAATCCCGTAACGCGTGCCGCAGCCGATGACCTGACCGCCACGGCACCACTTATGCCTTTGATTTTTTTCGGGAGTTTTTCCGAACTGTAGAATTTTGTTTCTGGATTGTTTCTGAGCAACCTGTTCGGAGTCGCTTGTCGTCACCGGCCAACATATGGCCTGAATTCTATCGTGTGGGTGATTATCGAACGGCGGTTTCAGCCATCAGTGACAGCAGGGCTCTCAGTGAAATCCGACGCGCACATACTGATCGTCGACGACGACAAGGGCATTCGCGACCTGCTTCAGGAGTTCTTCCAGAAACGGGGGCTGCACACGTCGGTCGCCGCCGACGGCACCGAGATGGAAGCCGTCCTGCGCCGCGCGCAGGTGGACCTTATCGTTCTGGACGTCATGCTGCCCGGAAAGAGCGGGCTGGAGCTTTGCCGCGATCTTCGCGCCAACCATGCGACACCGATCATCATGCTGACCGCCGTCACCGAGACGACCGACCGCGTCGTCGGGCTGGAAATGGGCGCCGACGATTACGTGCCGAAACCTTTCGATCCGCGCGAGCTGCTGGCGCGGATCCGAGCCGTGCTTAGGCGCAACGGCGCCGCCGAGCCGCGGCGGCCCACCTCGCGGCAGATTTACCATTTCGCCGGCTGGACGATGGACTGTTCGCGCCGCCGGCTGATGGCGCCGGGCGATGTCAGGATCGAGCTGACCATGGCGGAGTTCAACCTGCTGCAGACTTTCGTCAAGAGCGCGCAGCGCGTGCTGAGCCGCGACCAGCTCATCGAACTGTCAGGCGGCGACAGCGGCTACAGCTTCGATCGCAGCGTCGACATTCTGGTCAGCCGGCTGCGGCGCAAGATGGAGGACGACCCGAAAACGCCGAAACTGATCCTGACCGTGCGCAGCGGCGGCTACCAGTTCTTGCCCGAGACGACCTCAGAATGAGACGCGTCCTGCCGCAGACCCTGCCCGTCTGGGTGCTGCTCATCGTCATCGCCGGCCTGCTGATCAGCCAGATCACGACACTTTACATCGTCTCGCGCGACCGTGCCGCCGCCAACGACGTGGTCGATCTCTACAGGCTCAATGATCGCGCCTTCTCGCTGGTGCAGCTGATGCATGCCGCCTCGCCCGAAGCACGCAAGGCCACCGCATCCGGCCTGTCCAACGCGACCTACGCGCTTACCGTTTCGGACACGCCCGCCGTCGCCTCGTCGATAGCGGGCGACGACGAACTGGCCGAACTGGAGGACATACTGGTCGGGCGGCTGTCGAAATTCGGCATTACCGATGCGCGGGTCCGGCGCGATCCGGCGACACGGGAAGCCGACGACGGGGGCGCGATCGAGGGTCGCGATGTCGGCGAGGTCGAGCGCGACCTCCTGGTGCTGGCCGCCGATTTCGCCCAGAGCGACAAGCTGACAGCGTCGCTCCGCTTCGCCGACGGCCAATGGCTGAACTTCACCGAGCCGAACACACCGATGGGGCCGATATTGAGCTTCGACAGCCTGCCGCTCTACGCCTTGATCGCCGGGCTGGTGGTGGCCATGTCGATTTGGTCGCTGCGCCGGCTGACCGCGCCCTACCGGATGATGGAAACCGCGGTGAAACGGATCGGCAACGACCTAAAGAGCCCGCCGATCGCCGAGACCGGCAGTCGCGAGATCCGCACCGCGGCAAAAGCGGTCAATGCCATGCAGGCAAGGCTGCGCGACTATGTCGAGGATCGCGAACATCTTGCGGCAGCGCTCGCGCACGACCTGCGAACGCCGCTGACGAGGATGCGGCTGCGTCTCGAACTGCTGCGGAAATCGACAGTTCGTGCTGCACTCGCGCACGATCTCGCCGACATCGAGGAGATTGCCAGCTCGGTGATCGACTTCGCCACCTTCGAGGTGACCGAGGAGAAGAGCGAACGGATCGATTTCTGGTCGCTCGTGGAATCGGTCGCCGACGGCTACGAGGAGGTTTCGTTCGACAATGACGACACGCGGTCGCGCGGCATCATCTGCCTTGCGCGGCCGGTCGCGCTCAGGCGCTGTGTCACCAATCTCGTCCAGAACGCCGTGGCTTACGGCAAGAGGGCGCATCTCAGCCTGCATCGATCGGGAAAGACGATCACGCTAGCCATCCGCGACGAGGGACCAGGCATACCGCAGGCCGAGCTCGGCGCGGTGTTCGGCTCGTTCGTGCGCTTGGAACAGTCCCGCAACCGCCAGACCGGCGGCCTCGGCCTTGGCCTGACGATTGCCCGCAACATCGCCCGCGGCGCCGGCGGCGAGGTAAGCCTGTCCAATCACCCCGGCAGCGGCTTGCTGACGGAGCTGAGATTGCCGCTGGCGTAGCTGGCGGTATCGGGCCAAGGCAGCGTTCCTTCGCGCCCCCCTCTGGCCTGCCGGCCATCTCCCCCACTTGTGGGGAGATCGGCAGTTTCGCAGACGGCTCTCACATTCCAACGTTTGTAGTTGGCGAAATCGGCAATGACAGCCAATCTCCCCACCTGTGGGGGAGATGTCCGGCAGGACAGAGGGGGGCGCGACAGAACTCGGCCTTTGGTCTTCGTTCTCTCCCCGAGGCGAAAAAACTACCGCCGCAACACCGCGCTCAACACATCCCTGATGCCGATGGCGCCGACGAAGCGCGACTGATCGTCGAACAGCGCCACGGGCGCGGTCTGCGAGCGGTGCATGGCCAGCATCACGGTTTTCAGCGAGGTGCCGGGATTGGCCCAGAACACCTGCGCCGTCTCCTCCGGCTGCGCCTCGACATCGGCGCAGGACACCCAGAACGCCGGCTTGCCGTCGCGCTCGGCCGCCGCCACCAGCCCGTGCTCGTCGATCTTGAAACGCGTCGTCTTGCGGCGGTCGAGCCACACCCAGCCGTCCTCGCCGTGGTCGAGGTCGCGGCGGTCGCGCATCACGTTCCAGGCGGTCAGCACCGAGAGCGGATTCACATTGGCGATGAAGTCGCGGACATAGTCGTTGGCGGGGCGCAGCACGATGTCTTCCGGCGCGCCGGTCTGCACGATGCGCCCGCCTTCCATGATGGTGATGTGGCTGCCGATCTTCAGCGCCTCCTCGAGGTCGTGGCTGACGAAGATGATGGTCTTCTTCAGCTCGGCCTGAAGCTGCAGCAATTCGTCCTGCAGCTTGGTCCGGATCAGCGGGTCGAGCGCCGAGAACGGCTCGTCCATCAACAGGATCGGCGCTTCGGTGGCAAAGGCGCGCGCCAGCCCGACGCGCTGCTGCATGCCGCCGGAAAGCTCGTGCGCGTATTTCTTTGCCCACTGGTCGAGATTGACCAGTTTGAGCTGGCGATGCACGCGCTCCTTGCGCTCGGCTTCGGGCACGCCGGCGAGCTCGAGGCCGAGGCCGACATTCTCCTCCACCGTGCGCCACGGCAGCAAGCCGAACTGCTGGAACACCATCGCCACCTGCTTCTGTCGCAGCCGCCGCAGGGTCGCCTCGTCGCAGGTGACGACATCGACGGTCTTGTCGCCGTCCTTGACGAGAACCTGGCCGCGCGAAACGACGTTCAGCCGATTGACGGCGCGCAGCAGCGTCGACTTGCCGGAGCCGGACAGGCCCATGAGCACGGAAATCTCGCCTTCATGCACGGTGAGGCTTGCCCCGGCGCAGCCCAGCACATTGCCGGTCTTTTCGAGGATCTCGGCGCGGGTGGCGCCGCTGTCGATGAGCGCAAGCGAGCCGGCCTGATCGCTGCCGAAGACGATATCGACATTCCTGAAATCGACGGCGACGGTCATTTCTTGCCTCCAACGCCAATGCGGGTCATCCGGTCGAGCACGATGGCCAGCACGACGATGGCGAGGCCGGCCTCGAGCCCGAGGTCGATCCTGCGCGAGCCGAGCGCCCGGTTGATCTCGGTGCCGAGACCGCCGGCGCCGATAAGGGCCGCGAACACCACCATCGACAGCGACAGCATGATCGACTGGGTCAAGCCGGCCATGATGGTGGGCAGGGCCGAAGGCAGCTCGACCTTCCAGAGCAGTTGGCGCCTGGTGGCGCCGAAGGCCTCGCCGGCCTCGATGATCGATTTCGGCACCGAGACGACACCGAGATGGGTGAGACGGACCGAGGTCGGGATGACGAAGATGATGGTGACGATCAGGCCGGGCGCGTTGCCGAGCCCGAACAAAGTCAGCACCGGGATCAGGTAGACGAAGGTCGGCAGCGTCTGCATCAGGTCGAGCACCGGCAGCATGATGCGGTAGACCTTCGGCTTGTGCGCGGCCCAGATGCCGAGCGGCACGCCGATTGCCATCGAGGCGGCGGCGGCGGCAACCACCAGCACCAGCGTCTCCACTGTCTGCTTCCAGAGGTTCTGGTTGAGGATGAACAGCAATCCGATGAAGACGGCGAGCGCCAGGCCCTTCGAACGCTGCAGGACATAGGCGAGCAAAGCGATCAAGGCGATGAGCAGGACGGGCGGCAACAGAAGAAGTCCGTCGACCATCCCATCGAGCAGGAAATTGAGACCGTTGGAAAAGGCCCTGAGGACGGTGTTGAAATTGTCGGTGAGGAAGGTGAAGAAGGCCTTTCCCCAAGCGCCTATCGGAATCTTGTAGCTGACCAGGAATTTGGAGATCGGATCCATCTAGCCCCTCTTCTGTCGGCGCCGTCCTTGCCGGACGGTCATCTTGTCACAGGATATGAAAAAGGGCAGCCTTTTCTACGTGGCTGCCCTCGTTCCAATTATCCCGAATTCAAGGTTATCGGCTCAGCTTCCGAGCGCGGTCTTGACCGCCGCCGCCGCATCGCCGCCGTCGAAAGTGGTCACGCCGGCAAGCCAGGGGGTGACCGCATCCGGGTGCTTCTTCAGCCAGTCGGTCGCGACCGTATTGGCGTCGCCGCCCTTCAGGATCGCGTCCATCATCTCGCCTTCCATGTCCAGATTGAACTTCAGATTGGCGATGAACTTGCCGACATTCGGGCATTCGGTCATGTAGCCCTTGCGCACGTTGGTATGCACGGTGGCGGCGCCGAAGCCGCTGTCGCCCATGCCGTCGAGATAGGCGAGTTTCATGGCGCCCATCACCGGATGCGGCGTCCAGCCGAGGAAGGCGATCCATTCGTTGTTCTTCATCGACTGCTCGGCCTGGGTGAGCATGCCGGCCTCGGAGGATTCGATCAGTTCGAAACCTTCGAGATTGGTCGCCGGGTCCTTGATCATGTCGAGGATGATGCGGTTGCCGTCATTGCCGGCCTCGATGCCATAGATCTTGCCGTCGAACTTGTCCTTGAACTTGCCGAGGTCGGTCAGCGTCTTGACGCCGGCGTCCGCCACATAGGTCGGCACGACGATGCCGTAACCGGCGCCGCTGAGGTTTTCGCTGACGGTCTCGACCGAGCCGTCGGCGGTGTACTCCTTGATGTCGGCGGTCATCGACGGCATCCAGTTGCCGAGGAAGACGTCGAGGTCCTTGTTCTTCAGCGACGCGTAGGTCACCGGCACCGAAAGCTGGATCACTTCCGGCTCGTAGCCGAGCGCGGTGAGCAGCACCGAGGCGACGCCGGTCGTCGCCTGGATATCGGTCCAGCCGACATCGGAGAGACGCACCGTCTTACAGCTTTCCGGATCGGCGGCGAAAGCTGCACTGGTGGACAGGAAAGCCGCCAGGCCGAGGCCGGCGACGAAGGAATTGAGACGCGACATAAAAATTCTCCCATTTCGATTCTTTGGCGAAGCGAAGTTACGGTTTTTATCTCCGCTTTGTTTCGTCAGCCAAACACCATTCTGGTGCGGTTTCAAGCAATAAGGCAATCGCGATCAACGGCGCGGACTGGCCGATCAGCGACACGCTGCCTGCTGCTCCAGCCGCTTTTCTGCTGGCCAGCCGCTTTTCCGATGAAATGCGCCTTTCCGGTGGAATGTGAGGACGCCCCCTCCCCGCGCCATGCGAACTCGGCTTAAAAGGGCGGCATGGCCAAGCTGTACTTCCACTATGCGACGATGAATGCCGGCAAGACGACGATGCTGCTGCAGGCTTCCTACAATTACCGCGAGCGCGGCATGACGACGATGCTGTTCGTCGCCGGCCACTACCGCAAGGGCGATACCGGGCTGATCTCGTCGCGCATCGGCCTTGAGACGGAAGCCGAGATGTTCCGCGACGGCGACGATCTGTTCGCCCGGGTCGCCGAGCATCACGACCATACGACGGTGCATTGCGTCTTCGTCGACGAGGCACAGTTCCTCGAGGAGGAGCAAGCATGGCAGCTCGCCCGCATCGCCGACCGGCTGGACATCCCGGTGATGTGCTACGGCCTGCGCACGGATTTCCAGGGCAAGCTGTTTTCCGGCTCGCGTGCGCTTCTGGCGATATCAGACGAATTGCGCGAGGTGCGCACCATCTGCCGCTGCGGCCGCAAGGCGACGATGGTCGTGCGCCTTGGCGCGGACGGCAAGGTGGCGAGACAGGGCGAACAGGTGGCGATCGGCAAGGATGTCTATGTCTCGCTCTGCCGCCGCCATTGGGAAGAGGAAATGGGCCGCGCCTCGCCCGACGATTTCATCGGCTTCACCTAAAGCGCACATGCTTTTGTGCGACATGCATTGAGCCTGACCAGCGCTATTTCGCTTTCATCGGTGCCCAGCTACGATCCAGGCGGGGGCCAATAATGAAAATTCTGCAATTCACGGTCGACTGTCCGTATCCGCCGGTTTCGGGTGCCGAAATCAGGAACGCCGCCAATGCGCGGGCGCTCACCGCGCTCGGCGAAGTTCTGACCGTGAGCTTCACTGGCGGGCCGGCGCCCTCCCCGCCGCCCAACATCCGGCACCGGATCATCGAGGCGGCCCGCGGTCGCGGCCCCTGGCAGAAGCGCAGCGCGCATCCGACCGTGCATTTGATCCCGGCCGACGAACTGGCCGAAGCGGCCGCGATCTGGAAAAATTTCGCGCCCGACCTCGTCGTGGTCGAAGACATCGCACTTTCGCAATTGCTGGCGTTGGCCCCGGAGCTTGGCGGTCGGACCGTCGTCGACCTGCACAACATCGATTCGCGCACGCTGGCGGACCGCATCGGCGCGCTGTCCTTGTGGCAGCGTCTGCGGCGTTTTCGCGAGCATCGGGCCAAGATTGCCCAGGCACGCGAAGCCGATATCCTCGCCGCGAAGACGGCCGACCAGGTCTGGGTCTGCTCCGAAGCGGACCGGGCGACGCTGGCACTGGGACCGGCCCCTGCCCCTGACTTCGTCAAGGTGATCGTCAATCCCATCCCCGACGAGACCATGCTTTCCCTGCCGATTGCCGACCGGCGATACCAGGAAATCCGCCTCTGCTTTATCGGCCACCTCGGTTACTTCCCCAACATCGACGCGGTCAAGCAGATCGGTCGCAAGATGGTGCCGCGCTTTGCGGCGTCCGGCCGCGACTGGTCGATCACCGTCGCCGGCAAGAACCCGCGCGGAATCGTGCGCCACTACTGCGCTAAGCACGGGCTCAATCTCGTCGAAAACCCACCGCGCCTGCCGGACCTGCTGGCCGCCGCCGGCTATGCGCCGATCCCGCTGAGGTTCGGTGGCGGAACCCGCATCAAGGTGCTGGAGGCGATGGCCGCAGGACTGGTCGTCTGCGCCACGAAAAAGGCCGTCGAGGGGCTCGGCCTGGAAGCAGGCACGCACTTTCTGTCCGGCAGCGATGCCGGCGAGCTTGCCGCGACAATCGTGACCTTCGCCGCAGAGCCGCAAAAGGCCGCTAAGATGGCCGCCGCGGGGCGGGCGTTCGCGCGCGACAGGCATTCCTTCGCAGCGATCGAACGGTCGATCCTGCAGGCCGTCGACGGCCTGTCGGCGCGGCGGCCGGCCGCCAAGCCATAACCTCACATTGGTAACGCCGGTGCAGACTCCCTCTGGCACAACGTTGCAACGGGCTGTGGACAAGGTAGAAGATGAACGCCTGTCCGGTCGTCCCGCCGGGCCGCAGGGGGAAGTGTCGACAAAATGGAGCAACTTTCCGCACGAGCAAAACGCCTGCTCGGTCTCGACCGCGCCGGACCTTTGCGATCCAATTTGCGGCGATTGAAGGGCAAATATCGCGTAGCGATGGCGCGCTTGCGCCGTCGACGAACGAAAGCCACCGTGATCGGCATCACCGGCAGTTCGGCCAAGACCACGACGGCGGAGCTTCTGGCTCATATCCTTGAAGGCAGCGGTTCCGTCCACAAATTGACGGTGAGCAACACATTCAACCGGCTGATCGAAAAGCTTTGGCGCTTGCCGCGAAATTCAGCCTATGCGGTGATGGAACTAGGGGTCATGGCCAAGGGGGACATGGCGCGGATGGCTTCGGTTCTGAAACCCGACATCGCCATCATGACGCTGATTGCCGACGAGCATCACTCGGCATTCGGCGGCAGAGCGGCAGTCGCCGCAGAGAAGCAGGCGCTGGTCGAGTCGCTGGCACCGGACGGCCTCGCCATCCTGAACGTCGACGACGATCTTATCGCGGCGATGGCACTGGAGACCGTTGCGCCGTCCGTGACCTTCGGCCGCTCGGAGCGCGCCCGATACCACGCACGCGACATCCATGCCGCCTATCCTCAGCGGCTGAGCATGACGATACACTGGCCAGGCGGCGCACTTGCGCTCAGGACACGCCTCATCGCCGAACATTTCTGGCTTGCCGTGGCGGCAGCGGCTGCGGCGGCGCTTGAGCTCGGGGTCGATGCCAGGATTATCGCCGAAAGGGTCTCTACCTTCGAGCCGATGCCGACCCGGTGCGGCGTATGGCAGGTGCGTGAGGGGCCGACGTTCTTTGTCGACACGGCGAAGACGCCATTTCATTCGCTCGGGCTGGCCTTCGACATGCTTGGGCATGCCGATGCCGGTTACAAGCGCGTGGTGCTTGGTCATATCGCCGACTATGCCGGCAAGCCGGCAAAGGCCTATGGCAGCGCCTATCGCGCCGCGCGCGCGATTTGCGACCAGATTGTCTTCGTCGGCGAGCATGCCCATCGTTCGGGCGCGACACAAGAGGATCGCGACAGTGGCCGCTTCCTCGAAATGCGCTCGGTCCGCCAAGTCGCCGAGCACGTCAGGGCCACGCAACGGCCGGACGAAGTCATTCTGGTCAAAGGCTCACGCAATCTGCATCTCGAGCGCATAGCCCTTGCCGCAGACCACGATGTTCGCTGCTGGGAGCCGGTTTGCGGATATCCCAGAAGCTGTCTGGAGTGCGGGAAATACCTGATTCCATTCGAGCAACATCGGGAGATACGCGCAGCCGAGAAAGATGAACTGCGCGCGGTACGAAAACGCGCGAGCCTCTGGCGGCGCTTCACGCCCTTCCCGCGTCGTCCTTCAACCTGACTGGGCCGAAGACGTCGTCCATGACCGGCTTGATGTCGCCGACATGCGCGCCGAGCACCAGCAGGAGATCGTCCGCCGTGGCGAGGCTGGCCGCCAGCCGCAGCCCTTCCTCGTAACTGCCGGCGTTGTGGATCCGGGTTTCCGCCACGCCGCAGTTCATCAGACCTGCCTTGAGCAACTCGACAATCTTGGCTGGCGGCCGTCCGCGCCGGAAGATCGGCTCTTCGTAGCATATGAAAATGTCGAATCCCGGCGTGATCGCAGCGGCGACCCGCTCGTAGTTGAACCCTGGGCGATTGCCCCAGCAGCTGACCATGCAAAGACGCCGGCCCGAAACCGGGATTCGGGCCACTGCCGCAACCAAAGCCCGCGTGGCGGGCGGACTGTTGGCCCGGTCAACCACGATCCGGAACGGATACTGGTCAAAAATGTTGAACCGGCTGGGCAAATCTTCTGCCGAATTCGATAGCGAAAGCAGCGCCTCGGCAATGACGGCCAAAGGGACGCCGAGGGCGTCGGCAAGTGCGGCCGCAGCCATTGCGTTGGCTATGTTGTGGCGCAGGGCTCCGTTCATCGAGGAAGGCAGTTGCCAGGCGTCGACGACCAAATGGCGTGCGTCGCCCTGGCGGCGAACGATCCATTCGCGGCCCGCTTCATGTTCGACCACGAAAGCGACGTGACCTCCAGCAATGTGACGCCTGACCAGATCGTCTTGTGTCTCGAAGCCGAACAGCGTGACCCGGCCCGGGCGATATTGCTCCGCCAGCAAACGGCACGACGGGTCATCAGCACCAAGCACGACGCGCCGAGCGGCGTCTGTCACCTTGCGTTTCAGCCTGGCCATATCGGCAACGGTTTCGATGCCGTCCATGCCGATCTGCTCGTCCTGCACGTTGAGCAGTGCCGCCACGTCGCAGCGTCCGAGGTAAAGCCCTCGCCGGTTAAGGCCGCCGCGCGCCGTCTCCAGAACCGCGGCGGTCACGTCGGGCCTGGCGAGCACAGTGCGCGCGCCGCTGTAGCCAGCGCGGTCGCCACTCTGGATCATCTGTCTGCCGACATAAATGCCGTCGGTCGTCGTCAGGCCGACGACATGCCCCTGACATTCGAGAATACGTGCCAGCATCCGGCTCGTCGTGCTCTTGCCGACGGAACCGGTGATCATGGCGACCGGCATCCTTGACCGCATCAGCCCACGCACTTGCGCGCGCAGCCGCCGCCGGAATTGTTTCAGTCCATTGCCGAAGTTCAAGGCGCCGCCCAGCCAGATTCCATGCGCCATTGTCGCGTCGGCTGACCAAATGTCCAGTGGCAGCCTGTCGACCGGGAAGAAACGCAATTGGTTGCTTTGTGACGGCAGTTATGCTATTGATTTGGGTATGGTGCTGATTGCGCCAACCACCCGCCGCGAGGCGGGTTTTTTGTTTCAGGCTTCGGCGCCATCCTTTATCGGCCTGCTAATCTTCCACCTTCCCTTCCCCCCATGCCACACATATATTCGCGGCGGTTCGCGACACGAAACAGATGCCGAAGCGGGAGGCCCCTATGGCGACATTGCAGAATTTCGATGCCGAAATTGCCAAGACCAAGCAGGTCGTGCAGGACATGCGCACGAAAATCGAGCAGTCCGGCACGGTGCTCGACACGCTCGCCAAGACCGACAAGAAGATCGGCGACGCCAATTTCGACCTCGAGAACGCCCGGATCGAGGATGTGCTGAAGCAGCAGAAGGTGATGGAAGGCAACATCGCCGACCTGATCATCGGGCTGGAGGACGCCACCAACGTCTTCGGCGCCGAATTCGAGAGCATGAAGAACTACACCGGCTGGGAAAGCTTCATCGGCATATTTTCCAGTCAGAGCAAGCAGCGCATGCGCACCGACCGTGTCCGCAACATGTCGCTGGCCGGCAATCTGCAGGAGCTGCTGGCGAAATCCGATACCATCGTCGGCATCCTCAAGGCGCAGAAGCAGGTTCTCGACCAGCGCTACAAGACCTCCGAGGCCAGCCTGTCGCAGGTGATCGAACGCCGCAAGACAACCATGTCCAATCTCGAGACCGTGCAGAAGCGCATCGAAGAGCTCAACCCGATGCTGCTCGACATCGAGAACAAGATCGCCGCCTCGACCAGCCAGAAGGAGCGCACGCAGCTTGAAGGCGAGCGTTCGAAACTGGCCACGGAATACAACGAAAAGCAGGCCAAGGAGCAGGAGCTGCTGGCCGAAAGCCAGACGCTGGAACGCTACACCTCGATGTTCCAGACCTTCGTCGATTCGCTCAACAACCAGATCGCGGCACAGTCGACGCTGATCAACAAGCTGACCATCGATACCGAGCAGCGCATCGTGCTCTACAAGGCGCTGGAAGACTCGCTGAAGACCGCCGCCCAGCAGGACGTCGCCCACAAGATCAACACGCTGGGCAGTCAGGTCGACAACACCGCCGAAGAGACCATGGCCGGCATTGGTGCTGCCTCGCAGAAGCACATTGGCGATCTCCTCGAAATGCACGAGAAGAACATGGTGGCGACCGCCGACATCCAGCGCCGCAAGAAG
Organism: Mesorhizobium sp. M6A.T.Cr.TU.017.01.1.1; assembly: GCF_004023115.1. Taxonomy (NCBI): domain Bacteria; kingdom Pseudomonadati; phylum Pseudomonadota; class Alphaproteobacteria; order Hyphomicrobiales; family Phyllobacteriaceae; genus Mesorhizobium; species Mesorhizobium sp. M6A.T.Cr.TU.017.01.1.1. Next base: position 10,197 of record NZ_RZTA01000109.1, on the reverse strand, counting down.
CTGGCCGACGATGCCTTTGCCCGCCGCTTCGACGACGTGCTTAAGAAGCACAATGCGGCAAACTACGTGCAGTCGTAATTGCTGCGCTCGCATACCTCCCAAGGGCTGGCTGCATGACCCCCGAAAACGAAGCGGCAACGCGTTATTTCTCGGCGATCACGGCAGCGCTCAGCGGCCTCGAAGTGTTCATGCGCGACGATCGCTCGCCGCTCTACCGGCACGGCATCGTCGCCAAGATCGTTGCTGAATACATCGCGCGGCTCGACAACTCCTTTGCCTGCTGGCGCAACCGGCTGGGTTTCATGGAGACGTTCCGCATTTCGCGCGCCGAAAGCGGCTTTCCGGTTTTCCAGAACCTGCTCGAGCTGGAGAACGACCGCCGCCAGGCCGATACGCGTCTCGCCAACATACCGCTGGCCGACGAGTTGCGCGAGGAAATGGCCGATTTCATCCTGCGCCACAAGCAATTCCCCGAAGCGCTGCAGAAGTCGATGGCCGAGCGGCTCTATCTGGAGGGCGTCAAGAGCGAGACGACCTTCGGACCCTTCACATTGGCGCAGACGGCAAAAGTCTCGGTCAATCCGAAGACGGGGCGGCCTTACTACCTCGTCCATTGGGCCACCTTCGACGGCAGCGCCAACCTGCCGCTGGTCTACATGGTGACGGTCGAGGATTCCTCAGAAGAGATGATCGAGCAGCTTGTCGACCGCAACGGCAAGCTCAACGAGAAGGTCGACATTCCGCTTCCCGTTGAAGGGCTGCTCAATCCCGAGCTTGCCCATCGCTTCGACGACTTCACCGAGAAGAATTCCGCCTACACGCTGTCGCCGGCGACGATCGCCGTCAACCTCGACAAGGATTTCGAGCCGCTCCACCCCAAGCAGCTGCGCCGCGTCGTGCTCGGTCCCTTCTATTCGGCAGGGATCACCGAGAACAATTCGACGGTGACCGACGTTCTAGCCAAGGTGCGCAAGCCGGAAAACGCCTGGCTGCTGACCTGGACCATCCAGGAGGTCTATTCCAAGGCCGAGAAGCCAGGCCGCAAAGGTCTGTTTTCAAGCGAGAAGACGACGCAGGAATTCTTCATCGACACCGACGACCTGGAGGCCGCGCGGCAAGGCGTGTCGAGCTACGAGAACCACGCGCTGATCCCACATGAGGCGTATCAGGCGCTTTACGCCGCCGGCGAGGCGCAGAAGATCTTTTCGGGCTACAAGGTCCACATCCTGTCCAAAGGACAGGTGATCAGTGACGTCTGACCGTCAAACCGCGGAGTATCCTTCATGGACACCGGCCTGACCACGATTTCGGAAGCGGCAATCGAAAAGCACCGCGCCACGGCGCAGAGCTTCATCACCCGCATCGTCGTTCTGGAGGACCCGTCGCGTGAATCCGGCACCCCACTTGCCGGCACCAACCGCCGCTTCGTCTCGACCGTCTCGGTCGGCTCGGTCAGGCGCACGCGCGAGGTCGAGCTTTCCAAGACAGTCGCCGCCGTCCATCCCGGCGATCAGCTGCTGAGCATTGCGCAGCACATGCTTTTGTTTCGCACCCGGCGCGGGCTGGCGATCGCCCTGGCCATATCAGACGTCTTCGCCGAAGGGTCAGACCTCGAAAGCCTGCAGGCGAAAAACGCCCGCGCGCCGCTCGAAGGCGACGAGGCCGCCACATTCAAGAAGCTGCTGTCGGCCTCGGCCTACATTTCGGCCTTCAGCCTCGCCTCCTACCTGTTCCAGCTGATCGACAGCGACGGCGAGGCGCCGAACGACACGCCCGAGCCGGACTTTTTGTTCGACACGCCACAGGACGCGGTGAAGTCGATCGTGTCCGGGCTCGACAGGGCGATTTCAGGCGCGAAGGATGACGCCGACCTGATGACACGGGGGCGCGCCTTTGCCCGTGTCGCCATCGACGGGCTTTTGGCGCGAAAGGGCCGCTTCGACGGCATCGGCCCGTTCGAGAACGCGCATATCCGTATCGACGTCGACGACTTTATCCTGGATGGCTTCGACGTCGCACCGGGCAAGCGGTCGAAGCCGCTGGTGATGACCTTCAAGAAGCCGGAGGAGGTTGTCGGCAATCACATCGCCAAATACCAGTCGGTCAAGCTCGCCAAGATGCTGATGGCTTACGATTTCGAGCGCGAGCTGAACCCGTTCGTCGAGCTCGGCGGCTTCCTGTTCACCTTCATCGGCGATGGCGCGCCCGGCACCGGCAAGACGACGCTGATCCAGATGATCGCCGGTCTCGTCAACGGTTACTGTCAGGTCGCCGGATATCCCTTCGCCTACGAGAATTTCGGCGTCGATCAGATCTCCTCCTACCAGGGCAAATCGGGCCAGAACTGCCGTCAGTTCATCAACAATGTGCTGAATCCGCGCGTCATCGGCTTCGGCACCATCGACGACATCGATCAGGTGGCGGCGCGCCGCTCTGACGATCGCGCCTCGGCCGGCCAGCAGGAAATCACCGGCGTGCTGATGGACGCATTTGCCGGCGCCGGCACCGTGGTGCGCGGCAACTGCTCCTTTGGCATGTTCTCCAACTACCCCGAAAACGTCGACGACGCGTTGCGCCAGCGCGCCGGCGCCCGCTGGCTGGTCGACGGGCCGCAGAGCCGCGACGACTATATCGACATTTTCGTGCTGCTCGCCGGCAAGAACCACAAGATCCCGCTCGGCGACCACAAGCTCTACGCCGCCCAGGAGATCAAGCGCGCGGTGATGGAAGCCTATGAAGAGCACGAGAAACCCAGGGAAGACGGGCTGATGAAGGTCTACGAGCGCTACATGAAGGAGAATGGCGCGCCGAAGTCGATGGCCGACATCGGCACCTATCTGCACATGATCAAGGAGGCCGAGCCGCGTTTCACCGGCCGCGCCATCAAGAACGTCACCGACGCGATAAAGATGCGCGCCATGGACATCGAGCTGCCGGACGAATGGTTCGAGAAGCCGGAAGTCTTCATGCACAAGGGTTACGACGACAAGAAGGCGATGATCGAGGAACTGCGTGGGCCGTTCTCGATGGACATGGTCATGCAGGAGGTCAACCGCTACGCCGACTCGGAGTTCCGCTACTCCGACAAGTCCGACGACGCGGCGGTGACCAAGATGATCCGCGACACCCGCCTGCGCGACCGCGCGGTGCGCGAGATCGAGGAGCTGAAGGCCAAGGGGAACTGGAATGCGTGAGGTTCTCCGACGCCCCCTTCTCCCCTTGTGGGAGAAGGTGTCGCCGAAGGCGACGGATGAGGGGTGCTCCAGCTTGGCGCGGATGGCGCTCCGTCCAGCACCCCTCAACCGTCTCGGCGCGGCGCGCCGATCCACCTTCTCCCACAAGGGGAGAAGGGATAGATGAGCCCCGCCAAGAAATCCGACCTTTTGCGCGAGAACGAGCTGATCTACGGCCGGCTGTTGACCATCGAGGAGCCGCATCTCATCCAGCGTTATAACAAGGCTTTGGTCGCCTTCGGCCTGAAGCCGACGAAGCTGAAGAGCTTCGACATCGACCGCACCGGCTTCTCGCCTGACGTGGCCGAGGAATGCGGCGACTACAACTACCTCGACCCCAACGAGATCAACCGCCGTTTCATCATCCTGACGCCGTCGCAGATCGATCTGCCGGTGGTGCACACCGCCTTTTCCAACACCTCGCAACTGATGTTCGAGTTCATGTCGAAGAACCAGCGCGCCATCGACGCGCTGACCATCAAGGATGTCATCTACGGCGAGATCGAGGATTCGGTCCCAAAAGTCGACGACATCGAGGATCTGCTGTCGATCAACCAGGTCGAGTTCAAGGTGCTGTCGGCGGAGGACGTGCTGGGCAAGGCCGCCGAACTCGGCAAGCTCGTCGACCAGTTGAAGCAGGAGCCGGACGCCTGGCGCGACAACGCCATGCTCACCCGCATGGTGGAGCTTGCCAAGATCTGCGGCGACATCCGCGAGAACGCGCTGGTGCCGGATCAGGTGATCTTTCGCCACAGCGCCTATTGGACCAGCCATTTCGGCGGGCTCTATGTGTTCATCGATCCTGACATGACGACGGTGATCAGCGACCCGGCAGCACCCGGCTTCCGCCGCTCGCGGCCGTGGCAAGTGAGCTACCTCTCGATCAATGATGCCGACAAGGTGTTCAAGTTCCTTGCCGCGACCGGCCGCATCGAACTGCCGCGCGCCTCATGGATCGAAACATCAGGCTATCTCGAACATCGCGCCGAGATGGTGGTGCGCGCGCTGATCCGCGACGCCGAGCCCGATCGCAATCTGACCGACGTCGACAAGGTCTGGCTGCAGACCTGGATCCATGGCCATGCCGACCTGATCACCAGGGACGGCAATTTTCCCTTCCTCAACGCCGCCAAGCGCGAGATCGCTCACCTCGGCCGGCTCAAGATTGAGGACGTCTTCCCGCAGCAGCGTTTCCTGGTGATCCGGGCCAAGCCCGACCATCCCGACGCCTGGCTGACCAACCAGCTGATCTCGGATTTCGTGCCGCAGGATTTCGTCTCGCGTTACGTCTTCAACAAACCAGGCTTCTACAGCGACTATGACGGCTTCAGCGACGCCTGGCGATCGCATGTTGTGGACGTTCTGAAAACCACATATCTGAAAGACAAGGTGGCGTTTCGCACACGCCTCTACGGCCTTACTGATTGAATGCCTAACCTTATCGAATTCTTGGCTGACTGACGAGGGGGTGACATCGCAATGCTTGATCCGATCGTGAATTTCTTCACACGGATTTTCCAGTGGATCGGCCGCGGTATCGGCTTCGCCATCGGTGTGATCCTGTGGCCGTTCATGTGGGCTGGGCGCTGGTACACACAGCGCGGCTGGATCCTGAAGGCGGTGCTCGGCCTCGCTCTGCTCTTGCTGGTCGGCCTCTACGGCTACTTCATCTGGAACACGCAGGTCTGGAGCAATTTCAATCCCGCCTATGCGGAGGCGTATAATTTCACCCAGCCGGCCGAAACCGCCCCGGCGCAGCCCGCTCCTCCTGCCGTCGGGGAAACCGCTGGCGTCGAGGGAGAGGTCAAGACCTGCACAAACTCGGCCATTGTCCAGGTCGCGGCCGATCTCATCGATTTCAACGTCAACGAGAACGCCTGGATCTCGTCGATGATACTCTACAAGCTCGGGTTCTTCGGGATGGACTGGGACCGCACGCCGTTTCTCGACAACAAGGCCTCCTTCCAGCGCGGGGTCAATCAGGCCATCCGGCGCACTGCGGTCGAGCTCGTCGACACACTCGGCCGCGTCCGCGGCACCAGCCAGATCGACCAGAACCTGCAGGATGCGCGCGGCGCGATCACCTTCGACGAGGAAACCTGGTATTTCGGCCTCAGGCCCTTTGGTCCGAAAACCCCGACGCCGAGTTTCTATCGCACGGCGGCGACCAGCCTTCGCGCCTTCAACGACCGGCTGATGAAATGCGAGGTTGTCTTCAACGCGCGCGCCGACAATCTGATGCAGTTCGTCGACCGGATCGCGAGCGACATAGGCTCGACATCGGACATGATCCGCGACCGTTCGCAGAACTTCAACAGCGGCTGGTTCGACACACGCGCTGACGACCGCTTCTGGTTCGCCTATGGCCAGCTCTACGGCTATTACGGCATCCTCACGGCGGCGCATCACGACTTCCAGCAGATCCTCGACAATCGCGGCCTCACACCGCTGTGGACCAGCGTGGAAGGCCAGCTCAAGGCAGCGCTCGCCATCCGGCCTTTCATAATCTCCAACGGCCGCGAGGATGGCTGGATCATGCCCACCCATCTCACCACGATGGGATTCTATGTGCTTAGGGTGCGATCGAACCTCGTCGAGGTCAGGTCCGTTCTGGATCGGTGAAGGAAGCCAATAGTGAAAGACGTCTTGGCTTGAAATCACCGCTGCCCCTGGTCGAGATCAGCAACGTGCTGACGCAGTAGGTCGGCTGCGCATCGCGTGGAACCGGAACCTGATCGTCTCGTCGTCGTTCAACCGCTGGGCGGCAGCCAGCGAGGACATGAGATGGATATCCGGGAAGTTGCTCGAAATTTCTATGCCACGATCGACACGCAAGACTGGGATAAACTGTCCAGTCTTGTCTCTCCAGATCTCGCCGTTCATCTCGGCAGCGCCAATCCGATCGGCTTCGCTGACTGGCGCAAATCCCTGACCGAGTTCTTTGTTGGATTCCCGGATGGACATCACGTCATTGACGACTACGTCAGCGATGCCGATAAGGTCGTCACGCGCTGTCGCTTTGAGGGCACGCACACCGGCATCTTCCATGGCGTCGAACCGAGCGGAAATCGAGTCTCGGTTGGCGTGATTCACATCGATCGTCTTGAGAACGGCGTCGTGGTCGAACATTTCGGCCAGCTTGACGGCTTGGGGCTGATGCACCAGATCGGCGCATTCTAGCGCAACTACCCGAGGCGCAGGCCGGCGCTCGAACCCTGTCGCATTCGGTGCATTCCGCGGCTGTTTTGAGACGGCAAAACGGCGCGTGCTCTGGCTTCTATACGGCGCGACAACCGGGCGCGAAGACCCGGGAACAGATCGCCCGGGAAACAGAACCGCCTTTCTCTAGAGGAAACATAGTTGCATGCAAGTTGACGCCATGGCAGCGACAGGGCTAGAACGTGCCCTCGCCTGCAGTGCCGGGCTGTCTCGAAAAGGCTTGCGACCATACTGATCAAACCCGTCCCCTCCACCGTCCAATCCAGAGGAAAGCCGCCATGGCCGAAGTGAAGTCCGACATCGAGATCGCGCGCGCCGCCGACAAGAAGCAGATCCAGGAGATTGGCCAGAAGATCGGCATTCCAAGCGAGCATCTTTTGCCTTACGGCCACGACAAGGCGAAGATCTCGGCCGAGTTCATCAAGTCGGTGAAGGCGAACAAGGACGGCAAGCTGATCCTCGTCACCGCCATCAACCCGACGCCGGCCGGCGAAGGAAAGACGACGACGACGGTGGGCCTCGGCGACGGTCTCAACCGCATCGGCAAGAAGGCGATCGTCTGCATCCGCGAGGCCTCGCTCGGGCCGAATTTCGGCGTCAAGGGCGGTGCTGCCGGCGGCGGCTATGCGCAGGTCGTGCCGATGGAAGACATGAACCTCCACTTCACCGGCGATTTCCATGCCATCACCACGGCGCATAATCTGCTTTCGGCGCTGATCGACAACCACATCTACTGGGGCAACGACCTCGGCATCGACAACCGCCGCGTCGTCTGGCGCCGCGTCATGGACATGAACGACCGGGCGCTGCGCGAGATCATCTGCTCGCTCGGCGGCGTCGCCAACGGCTTTCCGCGCGAAGGGGGCTTCGACATCACCGTCGCCTCGGAAGTCATGGCGATCCTGTGCCTCGCCACCGACCTGAAGGACCTGGAAAAGCGCCTCGGCGACATCATCGTCGCCTATCGCCGCGACAAGTCGGCCGTCTACGCCCGCGACCTCAAGGCCGACGGCGCCATGGCCGTGCTGCTCAAGGACGCCATGCAGCCCAACCTGGTGCAGACGCTGGAGAACAACCCAGCCTTCGTTCACGGCGGTCCGTTCGCCAACATCGCGCATGGCTGCAACTCGGTCGTCGCCACCACGACGGCGCTGAAGCTCGCCGACTATGTCGTCACCGAAGCCGGTTTCGGCGCCGATCTCGGCGCCGAAAAATTCTTCGACATCAAGTGCCGCAAGGCCGGCCTGAAGCCGGCGGCAGCCGTCATCGTCGCCACTGTGCGCGCCATGAAGATGAACGGCGGCGTCAAGAAGGAAGATCTCGGCAAGGAGAATGTCGAGGCGGTCAAGAAGGGCTGCGCCAATCTCGGCCGTCACGTCGAGAATATCAGGCAGTTCGGCGTGCCAGCGGTCGTCGCCATCAACCATTTCTACTCCGACACCGACGCTGAAATCCAGGCGATGAAGGACTACGTCGCCTCGATGGGCGAAGAGGCGATCCTTTGCAAGCACTGGGCCCACGGATCGGCCGGCATCGAGGAGCTCGCCAGCAGGGTGGTGGCGCTTGCCGAATCCGGCGCGTCGCAGTTTGCGCCGCTCTATCCCGACGCCATGCCGCTGTTCGAGAAGATCAACACCATCGTCCAGCGCATCTATCGCGGTTCCGAAGCGATCGCCGACAAGTCGGTGCGCGACCAGCTCCACGCCTGGGAGCACGCCGGCTACGGCCACCTGCCGGTCTGCATGGCCAAGACGCAATATTCGTTCTCGACCGACCCGAACCTGCGCGGCGCGCCGACCGGCCACACCGTGCCGGTGCGCGAGGTCAGATTGTCTGCCGGCGCCGGCTTCATCGTCGTTATCTGCGGCGAGGTCATGACCATGCCCGGTCTTCCCAAGGCGCCGTCCTCGGAAAAGATCTTCCTGAACGAGATGGGCCAGATCGAAGGCCTGTTCTGAGATTTTGAAGGCCGGAATGACAAGGGCGCCGCGTCGCTACGGCGCCCTTTTGCTTGCCCGAGACAAATTTCCAATGCATGTCGCCCAAAAGTGCGCAGCGGTTTTGGGATAACGACATGCATAAGAACAAGAACTTAAAGCGCGTCGCATGAATCCTGTCAGGCGCGACGCGCTTTAAGCGGCGCTCCGTGCCAGCGCGCGCTGGTTGGAGGCGTAGATCGTGTCGCGTTCGGGCAGCGTGCCGGTCTTCAGGCAGTCGATCCATTCGGCTGTCTTGAGAACGGCGGCGAAGCGCGACTGCAGGATAACAGTCACCACGCGGTGGATGTCCTCGGCCGAAGCATAGCCGGCGCTGTTGGCATAGGGCACCGAGCCGGTGGCGTCGGACAGGAACTCCACCGCAAAGCCCATGTGGACGGCGGGGATGATGGTCGAGAGATCGCAATTGTGCGTCATATAGCCGACGACGGTGATCGTATCAATGGCGTTGGCGCGCAACCAGTCCTCGAGGTCCGTGCCGGTGAAGGCGCTCGGCAAGGTCTTTTCGACGTAATGATCACGGCTTCGCCTTGATATCTCGGGATGCAATTCGGCGCCGTGGCTGCCTTTGGCGAAAATCGGCGACGTTTCTGGCGCTAGCTGCTTGATGACCACGACCTTGACGCCTGCCGCGGCGGCCGCGTCCATCGCTCGTGCCGCGTTGACGACGCTGTCGCGAAACGGCGGATATTGGATGGCGAGGTTGCCGCCGTCATAGTCGTTCTGGATGTCGACGACGATGAGGGCACGGCGTGGCGCTGAGGTGGCTGGTTCAGACATGGAGTTTCCTTTCCCGTTCGGCTTTGATTGTTCAAGGATAGGCCTGCCGTCGAATTGCAAACAGTGTCCCAATTGACATTATCCGAAAGGATTGGGACAATCCGGCTTTAACCCTCATTGGTGCTCATCATGGCCGATCCGATCGTTGCAGCCATCGCCTTCGATGGCATCAGTCCGTTCCACCTTTCCGTACCGTGCCTTGTATTCGGCGAGGATCGCGCCGCGCTCGGCTTGCCGCGCTTCGACTTCCGCATCTGTGCAATCGAAAGCGGGCCGATTCATACCGAAGCAGGATTGACCGTGACTGCGCCGCATGGGCTGGGCAGCCTCGATGGCGCTGACATCGTCATCGTCCCAAGCTGGCGAGACCTCGACGATCCGCCACCGGCGTTTCTGGTAGAGGCCCTGCTGCGAGCGCACCGGAACGGCGCATTGATTGTCGGACTGTGCCTCGGCACGTTCGCTGTTGCGGCGACAGGACTGCTTTCGGGGCGGCGAGCCGCGACGCATTGGGCCTATACCGAGCAGCTACAGGCGCTTTATCCCGACATGATCGTCGACCCGGACGTGCTTTACATCGACAATGGTGATGTCATGACATCTGCCGGCGTCGCCGCCGGGCTTGACTGCTGTCTCCATATCGTGCGGGCCCGCTACGGCGCGGAGGCGGCTCTTCGGCTTGCTCGGCAGATCGTGCTTTCTCCCCATCGGCAAGGCGGGCAGGCGCAGTTCATAGAACGTCCCATCGCTAGGACCGGCAACGCGGATCGCTTCACACAGGCACTCGACAAGGTGCGCAAAACGCTGGATGAGACGCATAGCCTGGACAGCGTCGCCGCCGCCGCCGGCCTCACCCGACGGACATTCACGCGCCGCTTTCAAAAATCGATCGGCACCAGCTTCGGCGACTGGCTGATTGACCAGCGCGTCGCGCTGGCACAGCGGCTGCTGGAAGCGACGGAAAAATC
>NZ_RZTA01000108.1:10273-23859 GCF_004023115.1 Mesorhizobium sp. M6A.T.Cr.TU.017.01.1.1 | reverse complement strand
ATCTCGCCCGCCATGCCGAGCGGCTGGGATACAAGCGCTACTGGCTGGCCGAGCATCACAACATGCCGGGCATCGCCAGCGCCGCCACCTCCGTCGTCATTGCCCATGTCGCCGGCGGCACCAGGACGATACGCGTCGGCGCCGGCGGCATCATGCTGCCCAACCATTCGCCGCTGGTCATCGCCGAGCAGTTCGGCACGCTTAACGCATTGCATCAAGGCCGCATCGACCTCGGTCTCGGCCGGGCGCCGGGCACCGACATGGGCACGGCGCGCGCGCTACGCCGCAACCTCGAGGCCGGCGCCGACAGTTTCCCGCAGGATGTCGTCGAGCTGATGGGCTATTTCCAGCCGGCCGAAGACGGCCAGCGCATCCGCGCCGTGCCCGGCGAGGGCGAAAAGGTGCCGATCTGGATTCTGGGCTCAAGCCTTTATGGCGCGCAGCTCGCCGCCATGCTTGGCCTGCCCTACGCCTTCGCCTCGCATTTCGCGCCGGCGGAACTCGACCACGCGCTGGAGATCTACCGCTCGCGCTTCCAGCCGTCGGAACAGCTCGACAAGCCCTATGTCATGCTCGGTCTCAATGTGTTCGCTGCACCCTCCGACGCCGAGGCGCGGCTGTTGTTCACTTCGCTGCAGCAGGCCTTCGTCAATCTGCGCACCGGCCGGCCCGGCCGATTGCCGCCGCCGGTCGAGGGATATGAGCGCGATCTCGACGCAATGGCCAAAACCATGCTTGGCCAGGCGCTATCCTGCGCCGTCGTCGGCGCCCCGGAAACGGTCAGGCAAGGCATAGAAGCGTTCGTCCGCCGCACCGGCGCCGACGAGCTGATGGTCACCGCCCAGATTTTCGATCACGCGGCGCGGGTGCGATCCTTCGAGATCCTGGCCGAAGCCCACAAATCGCTGTCACAAGCGGCCTGACGGTTTTTCCGAGACTGCGAAGGCGCGTTAGGCGCTGACGCTTTGTGCGATCGCCCCCAAGGGCGGCCCAAGTGGCCGGCATGAATTGCGGATCATCAGGCGTCCCTTGAGCGCCAGCTTGCGCGGCGGCGCGTCCCTATTTCCGGCGAGCCGGTCGAGCAGGAGATTGGCGGCCTGCTCGCCGATTGCCTGCACCGGCTGGGCGACCGTGGTCAGTTGCGGCTGGAACACGTCCGACCACGGAAAATCATCGAAGCAGGCAATCGAAATATCCTCGGGGCAGGACAGCCCGATGTCGCGGATCGCCTTCATTGTGCCGATCACCATCGGGTTGTTAGCCGAGAAGATGGCGCTCGGACGGTCGTGCAGCGAAAGCAGCTGCATCGTCGCGTTGTAGCCGTCGACTTCATGGAAATTGCCGAAGCGGATAAGCTCGTTCTCGACCGGCAGGCCGGCAGCCTGGAGGGCCTCGCGATATCCCGTCATGCGGTCATGCATGGGCGAGATGTCGAACGATCCTGAGATGTAGCCGATCCGCCGGTGGCCGAGATCGATCAGATAGGTGATGGCGTCGAACACCGCGCGCTGGTTGTCGAGGACGACGGTGTCGGTATCGACGCCTTCGCAGACACGGTCGAGCAGCACCACCGGCACGTTGGCGTCATCGACAATTCTCTTCAGGATCGCGCCGTCGCCGACGCGCGCGACGATCAGCCCGTCGACCATCCGGTCGAGCAGCAGCCTGATCTGGTCGTCCTGCGTGTTGAGATCCTCGTCCGTGCAGCACAGCATGACCGCGTAGCCGGCGCGGTCGAATGCCTGCTGGATGACCGACACGACATCGGTGAAGAACGGATTGGTAATATGGGGAACGGTAAGCCCGATGGTGCGGGTCGTCCCCATTTTCAGGCTGCGGGCGATCGCGTTGCGCTTATAGCCGATGTCGCGGATCGCCTGTTCGATGCGCTGGCTGAGTTCGGGACTGACAGTCGCGGTGCCATTGATCAGCGCTGAGACGGTGGCGACCGAAACACGCGCCACTTGAGCCACGTGCAGCATGGTCGGGGCCGTGGACTTCCGCTGCTTTTTTCGCCCTGACGCCATCATTTTCGAAACGTTTCACCGCCTTCTGGCTGCAATATCTACGGAATCTTGCGGTTCCGCGCAAGAATTGAAATTCGTTCACCGGCCTCACCAGATATCAGCTTGACACGATCGAAACGTTTAGATTAGCGTTTGAGACGTTCGACGACGGCGGAAGGGAGGCCGATCTGTCATGGAGCATGGCAATTCCATCACGTCCGGAGATGACGCGGCTACGGCCGGCCGCCCGGCTGTGGTTCTGAGCGCCGAGCACATCTCCAAGACGTTTGGTGGCATCGCCGCCCTTGTCGATGTCGGCTTCGATCTGCGGCGCGGCGAGGTCCATGCACTGATGGGGGAAAACGGCGCCGGCAAATCGACGCTGATGAAAATTCTTTCCGGCGTCTACACGGATTACGATGGAACGGTGAATGTCGATGCCAATCCGGTCCGTTTCGCCGGTGTCCGCGACGCCGAGCGCGCCGGCATCGCCATCATCCACCAGGAACTCAACCTCGTCCCCGAGCTTAGCGTTGCCGATAACATCTTCCTCGGGCGTGAAAAGCTGATCGCCGGGCTTATCGTCGACCGCAAGGCAAGCAGCCAGGCCGCCGGTGCGCTGCTGCAGAGGCTCGGCATCGAGCTCAACCCGGAGGCGCGGGTCGGCAGCTTGCGCGTCGGCGAGCAGCAGCTGGTCGAAATCGCCAAGGCGCTGTCGATGTCGGCGCGCATCCTGATCATGGACGAGCCGACATCAGCGCTTTCGCCGGCCGAATGCCAAAGACTGTTCCGGATCATCCGCCAGCTCGCCGACAGCGGCGTGGCGATTGTCTACATCTCGCACCGCATCGACGAGGTCATGCATCTGGCCAGTCGGGTCACCGTGTTTCGCGATGGACGCCACGTGCTGACCGAGGCGATGGCAAAGCTCGACGAAGACACCATCATTTCGGCGATGGTCGGGCGAAGCCTGCTTGCCTCTTCCCAAGAGGAGCGCGACCCCAGCGGCAAGGTCGTCCTCTCCGTAAGCGGCTTGTCACTGTCGAAACCCGACCGCCACGGTTGGCGCACCGCGCTTGACGGCGTCGGCTTCGATCTTGCCGAAGGCGAAATTCTGGGGATAGGCGGGCTGCTGGGCTCGGGACGCACCGAAATCCTGGAGACCATCTTCGGTTCCAGCGGCGGACGCGCCGGCGGCGAAATCCGGCTCGACGGCGAGCCGGTGGAAATCCGTTCACCGCGCGACGCCCGCCGGCTCGGCATCGCCCTGGTGACAGAGGACCGCAAGACGCAAGGCCTGCATCTTCAGGCCTCGATCACCGACAATGTCGCGCTGCCGCTGGTCGGCGCGCTGGCGCGATTCGGCCTTCGCTCGCTAGCCGGCGAACAAGATCTGGCGCGGCACGCCGTCAAGGCGCTCGGCATTCGCTGCGGGACCATCGAGCAGCCGGCCGGCACGCTGTCCGGCGGCAACCAGCAGAAGGTCGTCATCGGCAAGTGGCTGGCGACGCGGCCGCGGGTGCTGTTGCTGGACGAGCCGACACGAGGCATCGATGTCGGCGCCAAGCGCGAGATCTACGATCTCATCTTCAGGCTGGCGCGAGACGGGCTCGCCATCGCCGTCATCAGCTCGGAATTACCGGAGCTGCTGCATCTTTCCGACCGCATCCTGGTCATGGCGGATGGTCGCCAGACGGGGATCCTCTCGCGCGCGCAAGCCAGCGAGGAGGCTATCATGCGGCTTGCGGCGCCGCGCCGGACCATGACGAGGCCTGCCGCATGAGCATCTTGAACATCCTGTCCCGAACCAAGCTCTATTGGGGCCTGATCGCCATCTTCCTGATCGGCGTTCTGGGCTCGCCGATCAGCTCCAAGGGCAACAACATTTTTCTGTCCTACGGCAATCTGCTCGACGTCCTGCGCCAGGTGTCGACCACCGGCCTGATCGCCACCGGCATGACGGCGGTGATCATCACCGGTGGCATCGATCTTTCCGTCGGCTCGCTGATGGCGATCTGCACCGTGGTCTGCGCCATGCTGCTAACGGTTCCGGGTGTTACGCCGGCGGTGGTGCTGGGGGTGCCGACGGTTGCCGTGGTCGCGCTTTGCCTCGGCATTCTGGTCACCCGCTTCATCTTCCTGAACATCGAAAAATCCCGCGCCGGCTCGCAAGCCACGCACGACATCAGGCTGGATAGCGTTCGTGGGTTGGTCACGCCCGGCATTGTCGGGGTGGTCCTCTGCAGTCTCGTGCTGTGGTTCCTGCTGCCACAGGTAGGCTCAAAATTCGGCGTGCTCGGCGTGTTGCTGGTGGCGCCTTGCGTCGGCTTGCTGTTCGGCGCGCTCAATGGCTTCATCATCGTTGCCGGGCGGCTTCAGCCTTTCATCGTCACGCTGGCGATGATGGTGACGGCGCTCGGCATCGCCCGGCTGACTGCCGGCCAGAACAATGCGGTGCTGCCGGTCTACACCGGGTCGAACGCCACCGCGGATTTCGAGATTCTGCGCTCGCTGGTCTTCGGCGTGATCCCGATGCCTGGCCTGTTCTTCCTCGGAGCGATCCTGATCTACGGCGCCGTGCTGCGCTTCACGCCGTTCGGCCGCTATGTCTACGCCATCGGCGGCAATGAAGAGGCGGCGCGGCTGTCCGGCATCGCCGCCGGCCGCGTCAAGATCGCGACCTACGCCGTATCCGGATTGCTGGCCGGCGTTGCGGCAGTGCTTTATGTCGCACAGTACAGGCAAGGCAAGCCGGATGCCGGCGCCGGGCTGGAGCTCGATGCGATCGCCGCCGTGGTCATCGGCGGCACCAGCCTGATGGGCGGACGCGGCAGCCTCATCGGCACATTCTGTGGCGTGCTGATCTTCGGACTGCTCTCGAACATCCTGCAACTGCACAACATCAATTCGAACCTTCAGCTCGTGCTGAAGGGGATGATCATCATCGGCACCGTGCTCGTGCAGGAGCGCAATGCCTTTGATCTTCTCTTCTATCTGCGCCTGCCTGGTGGAAAAGCGGCGCACAAGGAAACGACCGCAGCAAAGCGGCCGTCAAAAGAGACCCCGTCTCTAAATCTCGGAGGAAACAAGAAATGAAACGACGTGACATGTTGAAGCTTGCCGCTGTCACCGCGGCGCTGCTGACCACGACCGCGCTTTTGACCAGCGGCAACGCCTACGCTCAGGACAAGAAGTGGAAGATCGGCTTCTCGCAGGTGACGACCATCGAGCCGTGGCGCGCCCAGTTCAACAAGGACATTTTGGCGGAGGCTGCCAAGCATCCGGAAGTCGAGCTGATCGTCACCGACGGCGAGGACAAGACGGAAAAGCAGGTCGCCGATGTCGAGAACCTGATCCGTCAGGAGGTCGACGCGCTGCTGGTGTCACCGAAGGAGTCCGCCGGCTTGACCGGCGTCGTGCAGCAGGCGATCGATGCCAAGATCCCGGTCTTCGTGCTCGACCGCAATGTCGAAACCAAGGACTACACGCAGTTCGTCGGCGGCGACAACAAGCTGATCGGCCGGGCTGCCGGTGAATACGCCGTCGAGCTGCTCGGCGGCAAGGGCAAGGCCGCGGGCAATGTCGTCGAGATCTGGGGCGGCATGGGCACCCAGCCAGCACATGACCGCCATGACGGCTTCCATGAATTCACCGACAAGGAGCCGGGCATCAAATACCTGCTCGACCAGCAGTCGGGCGACTGGAAACAGGACCAGGCCTACAACATCATGGCCACGGCACTGCGCAACAACGAGAAGATCGACCTCGTCTATGGTCACAACGACCCGATGGCGTACGGCGCCTATCTTGCCGCCAAGGATGCCGGACGCGAGAAGGACATCAAGTTCATCGGCATCGATGGCCTGCCCAATGAAGGCGTGACGCTGGTCAACAATGGCGAGCTGACGGCGACCTTCACCTATGTGACGCCCGGCGCCGAGGGACTGCGGCAGGCGATCAAGTTCCTGAACGGCGAAAAGGTCGAAAAGACCATCACCTTGCCGACGGAGAAGATCACCAAGGAAAATGCCGCCCAGGTCCTGAAGGACAACGGCCTCTGAAGCCTATTGCCGGAGAAGGCGGCTCCGGTATTTAGGACTCGGCCACGGCTCTCCTGCTCTTTGGGTGGGAAAGCTGTGGCCGGAACCCTACTCAGTCGTCACCCGATAACGGAAGCTTCATCACCTTGAATTAACCATCAAGGTGAAGGAGAATCTTCCTATGGCTGACACCTCAATCGAATGGACCGACGCGACGTGGAACCCGGTGGCCGGTTGCACGATCCTGACCGCCGGCTGCACGAACTGCTACGCGATGCGCATGGCGGCACGGCTAGAAGCCATGGGCATGAACAAATATCAGGGCCTGACGCGCAAGACGGGCGGCCGAGCGAAGTGGACCGGCAAAGTCATGACCGATTCGAAATCGCTGTCGATCCCTGCAACTTGGTCGAAACCACGCCGCGTCTTCGTGAACTCGATGTCTGATCTCTTTCATGTGGACGTGCCGGCAGATTTCATTCGACAGGTATGGACTGTGATGGAAGAGACACCGCGGCATACCTATCAGATTCTAACGAAGCGCCCGGAAGTTATGGCCGAGGTTCTGACTCGTGGCGATTTTCCCGTTCTGCCGAATGTTTGGCTTGGGACCAGTGTTGAAGATCATCGAGTGCTGGGTCGGCTCGATGACCTTCGCCGAGTACCAGCAGCAATCCGGTTCGTTTCTCTAGAGCCGTTGATCGGGTCTGTAGCCGGTGCCAATCTCACCGATATTCATTGGGCGATCGTTGGCGGTGAAAGCGGGCCAGGGGCACGATATATGAATCCTCACTGGGTCGACGAGATCGAAACGATGTGTCGACGCGCGGGCACGGCATTCTTCTTCAAGCAGTGGGGAGGCAATAACAAGAAAGCCGCCGGCCGCATGCTCAATGGTCGTATCTACGACGAGATGCCGGCAGCTACCGCCTAGAAAAGATTGCCTTGTCTCTGCTTGTTAGCCGCGACCTTCCAAAACGCCAAAGCGAGTTCATGCTTGGCGGCTAGCAGAAGCCAATATAGCGGCTGGTTGCCAGGCCCGGTTATTAGCTTGGGTTCCGGGGAAGGCCACACGCCAAGTCGCCCAACAAGCTCAGACCAATAGCGCAAAATTGCCTGGCGTGTTGCCTTGACGTTTCCCGCTTTGATGGCGTCACGCCAGCCAGGAATGAAGGCATCGAAAACCGCCGAGTCGCCCGACGAGTATTTGTCGAGGTTTCGCTGCAGGTCCATCTGACTGACGTGTACAAGTATGTCGACGTACCGGAGGTCTGATAGCGTCCTGATCATCTCGAAATTGAGTGTCTCCAGATTGTAAGGATCCAGGTATGCGAAGTTCAAGCTATGAGGGTTCACAAGGCTGACGATCGTCTTGATGGTGGCAACAGCATTACCTGTGATAGCCACGACCGGAGCGTTCAGCGCGCGTAGCCGTTTCTCGCAAGCCTCAACCCGCTCGGCTTCGATGTCTCCGATATACACCGCAGAGAATGGCGTTTTGCTGTCGGCGCTCTTTTTCCAGGCGGCAACTACACCGCCATCAATGAATTCATTGGTGCCGCGAATCCTGCACCTGCCCGGTCCACAGAACGGATCAATCAGAGTTGCGCCAGCCTTTCCCTGGTCGAGCCATTTCGATCGGACGCCGCGACTGATGTCGACATAGCGACATAGATACTCGTGCTTGGTTTTGGCCCAAGCGCCGACCACCTCTACGGGCGATCCGTCGTCGCCTTCAATAAGCTGCCCCACTAGCGCCCCCGTTTTGATCGATCCAACCACCTTTAGTGTCAATCGACAAGCGACGAGCTAACCACATCCTACTGAGGCAACCCGCTTTCCGACCGATACGCCGCCACCCTTTCCCCCCCACTTCATGGGGACGAGGAAGCTAAGCATTGCCAAGTCGGGCCATTCTCTCGTGGCAGCGCAGCCCTACGCCAGCTTGGCCAAAAGCCTCATGAAGGTGGCGGCCTCCTTGGCGGAAAGCGGCGCCAGTGTTTCCTGCGTGATATCGCGGGCGATCGGGATCAGCCGCTCGATGGCATCGCGGCCCTCGGCGGTTAGATTGACCAGCAGGCGCCTTTTGTCGACCTCATGCTTGGAAAGCTCGACCAGGCCGCGCGCTTTGAGCCGGTCGATGACACCTTTCACCGTCGCCGCGTCCATGGCGATCAGGCTGCCAAGCTGGTTCTGCGAAGTCTCGCCGACGTCGTGCAATTTGGCCAGAGCGGCGAATTGCGGCGGTGTCAGGTCGGCGATGTGCGACGCGAAGATCGAGACATGGCGCTGGTGCGCCTTGCGCAGGATGAAGCCGACCTGCTCCTGCAAGCGGTAATCGTTTTCGTCAGACTCCTCGGCCTCGACGAGCTTGAGCTTGATGTCTTCGGCACTCACCGCAGTCCGTCCCATGCCTTGATGTCCTTTGCCGCGAGGCCGCCCATGCGGTCGTGCACGCGCGGGCCGCAGGTCATGGCGAGGCAGAACAGGATCTCGTCGGGACGAGGCCCGTCGCTGATGCCGACCTCCATGGCGTCGAAATGGCTGCGCACATAGGCGGCGTTGATATGGCCGAGCGGCACGTCGAGCCGCGCGCCGAAGGCGCCGACCTTCTTTGACGATGGCACGATCGCCTTGGCGTCGCCGAGCCGCTCGCGCATGGCGTAGCCACCCGGCACATGCCACAGCGCGCCATGCTCGAGCTCGCCGGCGATACCGACGATGGCGCCTTTGCCATAGCCGTCGATCTGCTTTACGTCGCCGCCCAATGCGGCGATGAGCTTGTCGGAGAGCAGCAGGCCGAGCGGTTTCAGATCGTCCATGGCGCCCTGCAGCTCTTCCACGTAGCGACCGGCGAACGGGTTCTTCACCACCGCCATGGCCGCGGCGCGGCGGCGCGGCACCTTCGCCACCGGCCCGCCCTCGTGAAATATCTCTTCGGTCAGCACCGCAATCTTGCGGATCGCAAACTCAGGCATGGGCAATTTCCTTCCTTGATTTCTCGTTGGGCGCAACGAGCGCCATGGGACCGGCGATCCGTGCCTGACCAGCAAGAAACAGCGCTGAAGCGGCAATCAGGCCATGTCGCCGAAAATCTTCGGCGACGGCGAACCCGCTGCCCAGCGCGGCGGCTATCTCGCTAGTGGAAAGCACGCCGACGGCTTGGGTGACCAGGCGATCGCCAAGGTCGCTGTCGGGCGCCAGATCGCGCGCCGGCACACGCTCGATGGCAGGATGACCGGGCAGGTCGACTGCGTTGGCGATCAAGGTCGCGGCGGCATCGGCTTCAGCACCCGTCCGCGCCAGCACGGTGACTGCGTCGGCGATGCCCAGCGAAAAGGAACGGCCGCGCCAGCCGCTCGTCGCGACGCCGCGGATCCCGTCTTCGGCGCGGATCGTGATACGGTCCGCCAGTCCATGACCTGTCCCGGCAATGGCGAGGGTCATGGACCGGCCGTTGCCGAGATGGATCGCGCTGTCACCGCCATTGTTGACATAGGCGCGATCGAGCCGGCGCCCGGCCAGCAACGCGCCAAGCATTTCGTCGGCTACCGAACCGGCGACGGCAGCCATCGGCGTGATGAATTGTTTCGCTAGCGGAACAACCGCCGCTTCCATGCGCCGCGCCGTCGGCCCAGCGAAAGCACGTGGCCGAGACGAAGCCGGACGGCGCAGTTCTGGGAGGTCGTCGACGATCTCCTGCAGGATTGTCTGGAACCGCGCCACCGCCTGGCTGTAGGCGGCGCGGCATTCGTCCGCATCGCCAAAAGCCTCGATGATCAGGTCGATCGGGCCATGATTGAGATGCAGCCGCCTGCCGTCCTCAAGCCAATGTGCCTGCGGGCCGTTCATCACCCGGACCCGTTGCTCGCGGCACGCCGCAACTGCGCCAGTGGCGGCCATGGATTGCTGGCCGGCGCACCTGTGCCGCGGCGCGGGTTGAGATACTCGCCGCCTTTGGCGAGAATATCCTCGACGCTGCGGATCTCGGCTTCGTAGCCACCGAGCCTGACATAGTCGTCGCGGCGCAGGGTGAACTCGATCGGCGCCACCAGCGCCGGCGTCGGCACATAGCCGAAGGCACCTTCCGGCACCCGGGTGACATCGACCATCAGCGTGATGCCGCCGCCCGGCCAAACATAGACCGGCGCGCCGCCAACGGTGACATAAGTCGTCAGGCCCTGCACCGAGCGGGTCAGATTGACCGGGTTCTCGGTGACACCGGCGCGCAGCGAGCCGCCGGCACCGCCGACGAACAGCACGGTGCACAGCGCCGGCTCGCAATTGTCCTCGATCAGGCCGACGGATTTCTGCAGCCGCTCCGGGAAGGGCTTTTGCACCGGCTTCAATTCATCATCGAGTTCGTAATAGGCGAACTGCTCGCCGGTGGTCGAGACCATCAGCAGCGACAGGCCGGGGCGGGCGCCCTTCTTAGCGTTCCATTCGCCGAGGATCGACAGCGGGTCGGAAATGCTGGTGCCGCCCCAGCCGAGGCCGGGCTCGGACACCTTGAAATAGCGGCCCGGCGTCGAACGGCGGCCGATGATCTTGATCCCGGTATCCTGCCAGCCGAGCACCTTGCCTGCCTGATGCTCGGACACGACGCCGGTGATGTGGTCGTCGACCACCACCACCTCGTCGACCAGGCCGCGCCACTGGGTGGCGAACATGCCGATGGTGGCCGAGCCGCAGCCGACGCGCATGCGATGTTCGACCTTGCCGTCGATGACCGGTGGCTTGCCGGCTTCGATGATGACCGTGGCACCGCCGTCGATGGTGAGCTCGACCGGCTTGCGGTTGCATAGATTAAGCAGCGCATCGCAGGTGGCGCGACCTTCGGCCTTGGAGCCGCCGGTCAGGTGATGCACGCCGCCCAGCGACAGCATCTGCGAGCCATATTCGCCTGTCGTGACATGGCCGATTGCCTCACCCGCCGCGCGGACCGTGGCAGTCTCGGGACCAAGGTGGCGGTCGGTGTCGATCTTCACCTTGACGCCGCAGTAGGAGAAGATGCCCTCGGTGACGACGGTGACGAGATCGACGCCTTCGACCTCCTGGCTGACGATGAAAGGCGCCGGCTTGTAGTCGGGATAGGTGGTGCCGGCGCCGATCGCGGTGACGAAACGGCGGCCGGTGTTGACCAGTTCGCCGTCCCATTCTTCGCCCTCGGCGACAAAAGGCACAACCGCAGCGCCGGTCTCGGCTGCATGGTCGAGGATGGTCAGCGGATCCATGCGGACGATCCTGCCGCCGACATTGCCGTAGCGATCACAGGCGCCGGTGCGGCCGTCTGATATGTAGCACATGACCGGGCAGGCGTCGCAGCGGATCTTTTCCGCCACCTGCTTCTCGCCGGGATCGTGGGTCTCGAAGCGTTCGGCAAGCTCGCTCATCGGCGTGCCTCCTTATCGCGGATCGCAGCGCGGATGCGGCTCGGCGTCGCCGGAATTTTGGCGACCAGGACGCCGGTGGCCTGACGGATCGCATTGAGGATCGCGGGCGCCGTCGGGATCAGCACATGCTCGCCCAATCCCTTGGCGCCAAAGGGTCCTTCCGGATCCGGAACTTCGATCAGGATGGTCTCGATCGGCGGCACGTCGCCGATGGTCGGGATGAGATAGTCGTGCAGGTTTTCGGTGCGGCCGGGAATGTACTCCTCCATCAGCGCCATGCCGATGCCTTGCGCGATGCCGCCCTCGATCTGGCCTTCGGCGAGCAGCGGATTGATCGCCTTGCCGACATCATGCGCGGCGGTGATCTTGATCAGCTTCACCGTGCCGAGCTTGAGGTCGACCTCGAGTTCAGCGATCTGCGCGCCATAGCCGTAGACCGCATAGGGCTTGCCCTGGCCCTTGCCGTCGAGCGGCAGCGTCGGCGGGTCGTAGCTTTCCTCGGCGCGGAAGACGAAGCCGTCAGCATCGGCCTTCAGCGTGGACAGATCGATATGCCGCGTCGCTTCGCCCTCGCGGATGACCAGGCTTGTGCCATCCAGAGCGATCGCTGCCTTCTCCGACACATTGGCGAAGCGCAGCATGGTCTCGCGCAAGGCGCCGCCGGCCTTTTCGGCGGCCTTGCCAGTGACGAAGGTCTGGCGCGAAGCAGACGTCTTGCCGGCGTCGGGCGTGATCGCCGTGTCGGCGCTTTTCAGCCGGAATTTTTCGAGCGGCAAGCCAAGCGCGTCGGCGCAGATCTGGGCGATGACCGTGTTCGAGCCTTGCCCGATATCGACGGCACCCTGATGCAGGACGACATCGCCTTCAGCCGAGATGCCGACCCTGATGGTCGACGGATTTGGCAGCGAGGTGTTGCCGCAGCCATACCAGCAAGAGGCGACGCCGACGCCGCGTTTCCTGCTGTCATTGGCACTGTTGAATTTTTCGGCATCGGCAAGCGCGCGCGTCCAATGCGGCCGCAACGCTTCGAGGCACTCGGCAATGCCAACGCCTGCTTCCAGCCTCTGTCCGGTAACCGTTTCGGCTCCGTTACGAAGACAGTTTTTCAGGCGAAAATCGAGCCGGTCCAACCCAAGCTTTTCGGACAGCTCGTCATAGAGTGTTTCCTGCATGATCGTCGCCTGCGGCACGCCGAAACCGCGGAAGGCGCCGGAGATCGGGCCATTTGTGTGGATGGCGCGGCCTTCGGCACGGTAATTTGGCGTCGCATAGGGACCGGAGGCGTGCACCGGCACGCGGTTGGCGACGGTCGGGCCCCAACTCGCATAGGCGCCGGTATTGAAATCGCCTGCGAAGACCATGCCGGTGACGCGGCCATCGGCATCGGCGCCGATCGTTGCCTTCATCTCGGCGGGATGACGCTTGGTGGTCGAGATCATCGATTCGTTGCGGGTATAGGCGAGTGCCGCCGGCCGCCCGGTCTTCATCGCGACCAAGCCGATCAGCGGCTGCAACGAGACGTCGAGCTTGGAACCGAAGCCGCCGCCGGTGGCTGTCGGCACGATACGCACCTTGTCAACGGCAAGGCCAAGCACTTTTGCCACGTCGTCGCGATCCATGTAGGGCGCCTGCGTGCAGGCGACGACGACGAGCGTGCCGCCATCCATATAGGCATGGCCGGCTTCAGGCTCGATATAGGCGTGCTCGACATAGGAGGTATCGATGGCGCCGGAAACCACGAAAGCCGCGCCGGAAAGCGCGGCTTCGGGGTCACCGCGCTCGACGAAGCCAGTGGTGAGCAGGTTTGCCGGCCGGTTCTCGTGGATCAGTTGCGCGCCGCCGGCTTGCGCCTCGCAAGGCTGCAGAAGGTATGGCAACTCGGTCCAACGAACAGGAAAATCCGAAAGATCGAGATCGAGGATGGCCTCGCGCTCGCCGGCAACCAGCGCCACTGCCTCGCCGCGAAAGCGCGAAAAGCCTTCGGCCAGCGCCGGCTGGTCGGCAAAAGGCGCAATGACGCCGAAGCTGTTCTTTCCCGGAATGTCGGCAGCGGTGAAGACGCCGACGATGCCGGGACGGGTTTTCACCCAGGCGTCGAGATCGCCGAAGGCGAAGCGGGCGTGATGATGCGGCGAGCGCACCACCAG
>NZ_RZTA01000108.1:0-10263 GCF_004023115.1 Mesorhizobium sp. M6A.T.Cr.TU.017.01.1.1 | reverse complement strand
CCACCAGCACCGCCAGCGCATCGGCCGGGAAGGAATCCCCGCCGAATTTTTCGCCGCCGGTGACTTTCGGCAGGCCGTCGAGCCTGATCGGAGAGGAGCCTACAGCATGGCCTGAGATTGGCATTCTGCGGTCAAGGTCGAGATCGAGCCGCTGAAGTTGGTGCTGCCCCTCACCCTTACCCTCTCCCCGT
Source organism: Mesorhizobium sp. M6A.T.Cr.TU.017.01.1.1 (assembly GCF_004023115.1). NCBI lineage: Bacteria > Pseudomonadati > Pseudomonadota > Alphaproteobacteria > Hyphomicrobiales > Phyllobacteriaceae > Mesorhizobium > Mesorhizobium sp. M6A.T.Cr.TU.017.01.1.1. The sequence goes on along the minus strand of NZ_RZTA01000108.1, from coordinate 10,072 downwards.
GAAAGACGGGGAGAGGGGGACGCCAGCGCTGGAGCTTCGTCCTTCTCCCCGTCACTGTACGGGGAGAAGGTGCCGGCAGGCGGAAGAGGGGCAATGCCGTCCGTCGATAGTTCGCTCGCGAACCGTCCAGCATCCATCACCGCCGCAACGATCTTCCGGTACCCGGTGCAGCGGCACAGGACGCCGCCCAGCGCATCCTGGACTTCGGTTTCGCTCGGGTTCGGCTCCCTGTCCAGCAGCGCGGTTGCCGCGATTAACAGGCCGGGCGTGCAGATGCCGCATTGCGCGGCGCCATGGTCGAGGAACGAAGCTTGCAGCGCCGACAATCTGCCATTGGCGAGCCCTTCGACCGTGGTCACCACGGTGCCAGCGGCAGAAGCCACTGACATGAGGCAGGCGCAGACGGGTTCGCCGTCGACAAGCACCGTGCAGGCGCCGCAGTCGCCGGCGTCGCAGCCGATCTTGGTGCCGGTCAGGCGCAATTCGTCGCGCAGCACCGAAGAGAGACGACGAACCGGCGGCACGCAGACAGAAACGGCGGCGCCGTTGACCTCGAAGGCGATGTCGGCCCGCTCCATGCTCATGCCAGGCTGAGCTTTGCTCATGCCGCCACCGCCTTGTCATTCGATGCGTGACCCGCGGCATCAAGCACGGCGCGGGCGACGATCTCGCGCACGGCGTCCAGCCGGTATTCGGCGCTGCCGCGGACGTCGCCGATCGGCGACAGCTCGTCCATCGGCGCGGACTGGATCGCAGTGACGAGGGCGTGGTCAACCGGGAGGCCGCGCAAGGCTGCTTCGACACTTGCAAGACGTTTGGCGACCGCTGAACAGGAGCCGACGGCGACGGCAGCGTTGCCGACGATGCCGTCCTCAACGGTCAGACGGGCGGCCGCCATGGCTATGGAAATGACGAGATAGCGACGGGCGCCGAGTTTCACGAAAGCCGACGTGCCGGCGGAGGCGTTTTTCGGCACGCGGATGGCGGTGACCATTTCGCCCGGCTGCAGTTCCGTGCGGCGGTTTCCCAGGATGAATTTTTTCAGCGGCAGATGGCGGGCCATCGCTGCCGAGCGCAGCTCGACCTCGGCGTCGAGAATGAGCAACGCCGGCACGCCGTCGGCGGCCGGAGAGGCATTGCAGAGATTGCCGGCGATGGAGGCGACGTTCTGGATCTGCACGGAGCCGACTTCCCGCGCCGCCTGCTTCAGCGCATCGAACGCCGCCGGCAGCGGATGACGGACAAGATCGGTCCAGGTCGTGCGCGCGCCGATGACCCAATGGTCCTCGGTTTCGGCGATATCGCGCAGCGTTGCGAGACCGTTGATGTCAAGGACATTCTCGCGGAAAGGCTTGGCCCCTTGTGCCGGGTAGAAATCGGTGCCGCCGGCAAGGATGCGCCACGAAGCCTCGCCAAGCAAAGCGAGAGCCTCGTCGACGGTGGTGGGTTTCGCGTAACGGATCACGCTTTGCCTTCCCAGAAATAGGGATCCTTCCGGCATTCGGGCCGGTCAAATTCATTCGTATGCAAATGATATCAAGCCGGGAGGAATTGTCAAAGCCAGAGTTTCGGGCCGCTCTCCGCATCGGCGCGGCGGCACGCATTTGTTATACCGTTGGAGGTTGACGCAGCCGGCCATCTGGTCGAGTTTCTGCATCCGGTCGCGTCCAGCGGCATTTTTCGGTGGAACCTGGCTTCGAACACCGGATTCCACGTTTCGGCAGACTTCCGGTTCGGGTCATGCCTCCGGACAAACAAGAGGGAGGCCCATGGCCGACGAAGCGCTTGTCATCATCGACCTGCAGAACGATTTCTGCCCGGGCGGCGCGCTGGCGGTGGCCGGCGGCGACGAGATCGTGCCACTGGTCAACGACCTGATCCGGCGGACCGAACATGTCGTGCTGACGCAGGACTGGCATCCCGCCGGCCATTCGAGCTTTGCCTCCAGCCATCCCGGCAAGCAGCCGTTCGAGACCATCGAGATGCCTTACGGCCAGCAGACGCTGTGGCCGGACCACTGCATCCAGGGCAGCCTAGGCTCGGACTTTCACTCCGGCCTCGCCTGGACCAAGGCCGAACTGGTCATCCGCAAGGGCTTCCGGCCGGCGATCGACAGCTATTCGGCTTTCTTCGAGAACGACCATACGACGCCGACCGGCCTTGCCGGCCATCTCAGGGAGCGCGGCATCGACACGCTGACCCTGGTTGGTCTTGCGACCGATTTCTGCGTCGCCTTTTCGGCGCTCGATGCGGTCAAGCAGGGCTTCCACACAACAGTGCGGCTCGACGCCTGCCGCGGCATCAATCTCAACGGGTCCGTCGAGACGATGCTGAACCGGATGCGTGATGCCGGCGTGACGCTGGCTTGAACATCACCAATCGCATCCGACACAATTCCAGAGGGGGCCTTATGCGGTTTGCGGCGGCTTTGAGGGCGGGCGCTGTGGTGGCAGTCGCAACCCTGCTTCCGGACATAGCGCTCGCAGCCGAGGCCCACGAGTTGCCAGGCGAAACAATGTCGCTGTGGTGGGCGCTTCCCTTTGCCGGCCTGCTTCTGTCGATCGCCACCGGGCCATTGCTCTTCCACCATGTCTGGGAGCACCACTACGGCAAGATCACCCTCTTCTGGGCGGCGCTTGTGGTCGTGCCGCTGGCGGTTGCGTTCGGCATGCCTTCGGCCACGGAAGCGGTACTGCATGCGCTGCTCACCGAATATATGTCGTTCATCATTCTTCTGTTTGCGCTGTTCACCATTTCGGGCGGCATCCTCGTCGCCGGCAACATCCATGGCACGCCGCTGGTGAATGCCGGACTGCTGCTGATCGGGGCGATGCTCGCCTCGGTCATCGGGACGACCGGCGCCTCGATGATCCTGATCCGGCCGATCCTGCGCGCCAACGACAATCGGCCGTTCAACGCCCATGTCGTCATCTTCTTCATTTTCCTGGTGTCCAACATCGGCGGCTCGCTGACGCCGCTCGGCGACCCGCCGCTGTTCGTCGGCTTCCTGCGCGGCGTCGATTTCTTCTGGACCACCACCAATCTCTATCAGGAGACACTGTTCGTCGGCGGCCTGGTGCTGGCCGTCTTCCTGGCCATGGACATGGTCCTGCATCGCCGCGAGGACGGCGCGCCAAAGATCAAGGATCCGACACCGGATACGAAGGTGCGCATCCGAGGCCTGGCCAACGTCCCGCTGCTGGCCGGGGTGATCGGCGCGATCCTGCTTTCCGCGACCTGGAAGCCAGGCGTGGCTTTCGCCGTCCAGGGCGTGAGCCTCGAATTGCAGAACCTCGTGCGCGACACCATCATCCTGGCTCTTGCCTTCCTTTCGCTGGCGGTCTCGCGCAAGAGCCACAGGGAGGCGAACAACTTCCACTGGGAGCCGATCGCCGAGGTGGCGAAACTGTTCGCCGGCATCTTCATCTGCATCGTGCCGGTCATCGCCATTCTCAGGGCCGGCCCCGACGGCGCGCTGGCGCCTCTGGTCTCGCTTGTCAGCTCGCCCACGGGCGAGCCCAACGACCTTGCCTATTTCTGGATGACCGGAGCGCTGTCATCCTTCCTCGACAATGCGCCGACATATCTGGTGTTCTTCGAGCTCGCCGGCGGCGACCCGCAGCATCTGATGACCACCTTCGCATCGACGCTGGCGGCGATCTCGGCCGGCGCAGTGTTCATGGGCGCCAACACCTATATCGGCAATGCACCGAACTTCATGGTCTATGCCATTGCCAGGCATCGCGGCGTGAAGATGCCGGGCTTCTTCGGCTACATGGCATGGTCGGGCGCGGTGCTGATCCCGATATTTTTGCTTGCAGGCTTTTTGTTCTTCGGGTGACTACCCGACACCGACATAGCGACGGACCGCCGACGGATCGGCGCGGAGCTCCTCGACATCGACGGTCTCGCGGTTGCGGCCGTTCTCGATGAACGAGACCCGGTCGGCGACGGACAGCACTGCATCGACCCGCTGCTCGACCAGGATCGTCGAGACGCCAAGGTCGCGCAGCTTCGACACCGTCTCACGGATTTTTGCGATCATCGACGGCATCAGCCCTTCGGTCGGCTCGTCGAGCAGAAGCACCTCCGGTTCGAGGCACAGTGCCCGCGCCATGGCCAGCATCTGCTGCTCGCCGCCGGACAGTGTGCCGGAGCGTTGTCTCAGCCGCTGGCGCAGCAGCGGAAAAAGGTCGAGCACGTTTTCGCGCGTCGTCTTGCCCTTGCTGCGGGCCATCAGGCCGATCTCGATGTTTTCCGCCACCGTCATCTCGGCGAACAGCCGCCGGCCCTGCGGCACATAGGCGACGCCGGCCTTCGGCACGTCGTGCGCCGGCAGGCCGGTCAATTCCTTGCCGTCGAGCCTGATCGAGCCGGCACGTGAGGGAACGAGGCCCATGATCGCCTTCAGCGTCGTCGTCTTGCCGGCGCCGTTGCGGCCGAACAGGCAAAGCACCTCGCCCTTGTTGAGCACGAGGTCGAGGCCATAGAGCACCTGGACCTCGCCGTAGAAGCAGTCGAGCCCGGAGATGGTCAGTGCTTCAGACCGTGTTTCAGTCATGGGGTCGTCCCGAGATAGGCGTCCTGCACCTCGGCGTTGGCACGGACCTGCTCGGGCGTGCCTTCGGCCAGGATCTTGCCGGCGTTGAAGACGGTGATACGGTCGGCAAGCTGCATGACCACCGGCATGTTGTGCTCGATCAGAAGCACGGTGGCGCTTTTGGCGATCTCGCGCACCAGCCCGATGAAATTGTCGATCTCGCTGTCGGCCAGCCCCTGCGTCGGCTCGTCGAGGATCAGCAGACGCGGCTTCAGCGCCAGCCCCATGGCCACTTCGAGCAGGCGCTGATGGCCATAGGACAATTGCCCGGCCGGCATGTGGGCGCGGTCGGCAAGGCCGGTGCGTTCCAGCGCCGCCATGACGCCGGCATGCACGGCGCCTTTCGAGCGGCCATCGGTCAGCGTGCGCTGCACCGGCAGCGCGACATTGTCATAGGCGGTGAGATTGGCAAAGACGCTGGTGATCTGAAACGTGTAGGCGATGCCAAGGCGGACCCTGGCGTAGGCCGGCAGGTTGGTGATGTCGGCGCCGTCGAAGACGATCATGCCCGAAGACGGCTGGATGCGGCCGCTGACCAGGCTGACGAAGGTGGTCTTGCCGGCGCCGTTGGGGCCAATGACGGCGCGAATCTCGCCCGGCATGAGGGCGAAATCGACACCGTCGACGGCGCGCAGGCCGCCGAAATTGCGGGACAGGCCTTTGGTCGTCAGCAGCGGCATCATGGCAGCCATCCTAGCCAACGTTGGCGGATGGTGCCGAGGATGCCCTTGGGGAAGAACAGCATCAGCAGGATGAGGGCGATGCCGACGATCAGCAGGTAGGCCGAAGTGTAGCCGCTGGTGATGTCGACGACATAGTACATGAACAGCGTGCCGATCAGCGGACCGAGCGTGGTGGCAGCACCGCCGAGCAGCACCCAGAGCAGCGGCAGGATGGAATATTGCACCGAGGCGAAAGTCGAGCCGACATAACCGAACAGCAGCGCGTAGGCGGCGCCCGAGGCCGCACAGATGGTGCCGGAGACGACGACCGCGGCGAGCTTGTTGGAAAACGTGTCGTAGCCGAGCATTTTGGTCCGCTCCTCGTTCTCGCGGATAGCGACCAGCACACGGCCATACCTGGAGCGGACGACGGCGAGCGTCACCAGCAGCACGATCGAGAACAGGACGAGCGCGCTCATGTAGCGCACGGTCGGATTGGTGAGGCCGAGCGACGTGTTGCCCAAGACAAGCACACGCGCCGACTGCGGCACCACCAGGCCCTGGTCGCCGCCGGTCCAGGCGGCGAAATAGAGGATTATGAGGTAGAACACCTGCGCGAACATCATGGTGACGATCATGAAGGCGACGCCAGACGTGCGCAGTGCAAGCACCCCGATCACCAGCGCGAGAAGCGCGCCGCAGGCAAGGCCGGCGGCGAAGGCGGCCGGCACGCTCCAGCCGAGATGGATGACGGCAAGGCCTGCGCCATAAAGCCCGGCCGAAAAGAACATGGCGTGGCCGAGGCTGAGCAGCCCGACATAGCCGAACAGCATGTTGTAGCCCATGGCGAAGACCGCCAGCACCATGATGCGGGCGAGCAGCCCGTGGTGATATTCCGGCAGGACGAAGCTTAGGGCAAAAAGCAGGGCGATGACGCCCAGATGCAACGCATAGGCTTTTGCCGGTGAAGCCTCCTTCATCGCGATGCCGTCCCGAACAGCCCTTGCGGCCGGAACACCAGCACCATGGCAACCAGCAGCGTGGCGATGATCTTGGCCAGCGTCGGCGAGAAGAACACCGAGATAACGCCGTCCGACAGGCCGATGAGCACGGCGGCGACGACGGTGCCGCGCAGCGAGCCCAGCCCGCCGATGATGACGACGATGAAGGACAGCAGCAGCGGGTCTTGCCCCATCAGATAATGCGCCTGGCTGATCGGCACGATCAGCACCGCGGCCACCGCCGCCAGCATGGCGCCGAGCGCGAAGACGCCGGCATAGACGCGGTCGACCGGAATGCCGAAGGCCTGCGCCGTCTCGCTGTCATATTGCGTGGCGCGCATGACGAGACCGATTTTCGTACGCGTCAGCACGAACCATGTCGCGACAAGCAGAAGCGCGGACGCGGCGATGATCGACAGCTTGTAGCCGGAATAGCCGAACCACGGCAGAAGGATGCGGTAGCTGAAGGGCGGCTCCACCGGCCGTGCCTCCGGACCATAGAAGGTCAGCGCCAGTTGCTGGATGATGTAGAGCATGCCGATGGTGGCGACGATGGTGGCTTCCGGATTGTAATTCAGCCGGCGCAGCACCAGCCGTTCGGCGACCAGCGCGATCAGGCCGACGATCAGCGGCGCCAGCACCAGGGCCGCCACGAAGCCGAGCGCCGGATGACCTGATATCGCCGTGGAGATCGCCCAGGCAAGCACCGCGCCCAGCATGAAGAACTCGCCATGGGCGACATTGACGACGCGCATGACGCCGAACACCAGCGACAGGCCAAGCGCCGTCAGCGCCAGCACGGCGGAGGTGACGAGGCCTTCAAGGGCGGCGAGGAGGAGGTGGGGTCCGAAGTGCATCGGTTATATGCCCATGGCCGGTGCGAGGCGCACCCCCCTCTGGCCTGCCGGCCATCTCCCCCTCAAGGGGGGAGATCGGCTGGCATCATCGGTTTCGCCAATCGCCAAAGTCGGTAGGCAGCCGCCTTCGTACGAACTGCCAATCTCCCCCCTTGAGGGGGAGATGTCCGGCAGGACAGAGGGGGGTGACTTGGCTCCCACGCTCACTGACAAAGCCGTGTCTAGAGCGGCTGGGTCGTGTAATCCCCTTCCGGCTCGTAGAGGCCGTCCTCGATCTTGGTCTTGTGGACGACATTCAGCCGGCCGCCTTCGACCTTCGAAATGTTCTGGATGCCAAAGCACTGATGGATCTTGCCGTTGAAGGTCTTCGGCCCCTGCGGATGCTCGGGGCCTTCGGCGAACTCGGTCAAGGCTTCGGTCGCCTCGACCAGCTTGGCGCGGTCTTCTGGACCCTTGTAGCCGGCATCCTCCATGGCCTTCTTGACGACATAGAGCGTTTCCCAGCAGCCGAACATGTGCGCGGCGGTAGACACGTCCTTGGGATCGCCGACGGCAGCACCATTGTCGTCGATGCCGACGGCGGCGCGATAGGCCTTCTGCGCGGCGGAGTCGTCAGGCTGCGCGTAGCGCGGCGAGCCTTCCCAGAAATGGCTGCCGTCGAGGAATTCGAGGCCGGGGCTGTTGATGTCGGTGGCCTCGAGCGAATCGATGAAGCCGAACAGTTGCGGCCGGTTGGAGCCGTAGAATTCGCCGAGCTCCTTGACGAAGGTGAGCACCGCCGGGCCGACCATGACGTGGTAGATCACCTCGGTCTCGGCCGGGATCTGCGGAAAATATTTGGTGAAGGACGATTCCGTCGGCGGGATGGCGATCTGGGCGATGACCTCGGCGCCTTGCGCCTTCAGCGCCGACGGCAGGTAGTCGCGATGATCATAGCCGAAGGCGAAATCGGGGAAGATCTGTGTCACCTTCTTGCCGGCGTTCGCCGCAATCCATGGCGCCATCGACTGGATCTGGCTCTTCACGTCGGTGATGCCGGGCTGGAAGACGTAGCGGTTGAGCTTGGTCGAGGCGACGTGGTGGCCTTCGCTGACGACAAAATAGGGCATCTTGGCTTCGCCGGCGGCGGGCGCCGAGCCGATGACGACATGCGAAAACAGCGTGCCGTAGACGATGTCGGTCTTGTGCTGGGTGGCGAACTTGCCGACCACTTCGGCGCCTCGGCCGGGATCGGTGCCGTCATCCTCGATGATGACCTCGACCGGCCGGCCGTTGATGCCGCCGGCTTCGTTGATCGCCTTGACCGCAGCGGCGGTGGTCTTTTCATACCAGCGGCCATAGGCGGCGCCAATGCCGGTGCGGTGGGACTGGAAGCCGATCTTTATCGGCGCCGAGCTCTGCGCCTGGCTGTACCGCACGAACCCAGGCGCGACGGCAAGGCAGGCGCCCGCGGCCAACCCCTTCAGCGCGGTGCGGCGGGTGAGGCCGGTTTTGGAGAGATCGAAAAACCCATTCTTGTCAGTCACGGCAGTTCCCCTTGTTTTTTGAGTTTTGACCAATGGCTGTAGCGAGGTAGGCCACTCTTAATAAGAGGGCCGAAATTGCATGTGTACAAACTAAATCACCAAAGCCCTGATGTGGCAAGCGGGCTTTCCCTGGGGATTAATCGACGCCATCGAGCCGGGCTTTTGTCTCATCCGGCCGCCGGCGTGGCAAGCAACCACAGGCCGAAGACAGTATAGGCGATCATCAGCACGGTGAGCGGAAACTGGCTGAGCGTGGCGCGGGCGGGAACCGGGTGCAATCGCCAGGCGAGGCCATGCGCGACGAGCACGGCGAGCATGTGACCGGCGATGATGACGCCGGCCTGGAGATTCCACAGCCACCACGCCGAGCCGGCGCCGGCGACCACGCCGGCTTCGATCTGCATATCGGCGGTGCCGAACAGGTTCCAGCCCAGCGCGAAGGGGTCGGAAAGGGCGGCGATGGCGTATTGGCCATCGACCAGCAGCGCCGTCAGATAATGCGCGACATGATAGGCGAGCGCGATCGGCACGATCGACCAGACCAGCAGCCCGGCGGCCTGACTGAGGGAATGCTCGCTTCCGGCCAGGCGCTGGCCGAGGACAATTGCAAGAATGAATGCGGCTGCAAGCAAGACGAACGTCAGCACGAGACCGAAGGTGCCGATGCCGATCACCGCCGTGCGGCCGGGAAACTCCAGCGGATTGATGCCGAACAGGCCGAGCCAGAAGAAGGTTTTCGACAGGCCGTCGAAGGAGACCGACGACAGCGCCAGCAACAGGAAAGCGAGGCCACTGGGCGACAGCGGCGCGGCATTGCTGAGCTTGGCGCCCGGCCAGCACAGACTGAGCCGGCCGTCTTCATTGCGCTCGACTTCATTGCGCTCGACGACGGCGAAGCGCGCAATCATGGCGAAGAAGACGGCCAGGAACTCGCCTCGCCGGCTCCAGTCGCGGTAGCCGAACACCAGCATGGCGGCAAAGCTCAGCAGCCAATAGAAGCCGGCGGCCCAGGCCAACCGTGCCGGATCGTCGGGCGCCGGGTCGATCAGCTCGAACCAGGCGAAGGCGAAGAACAGCGCGACGGCCGGCCAGCAGCCGAGCCAAGGGGGCGGGCGCCATGTCCGCCGCTTGCCGAACAGGCGCGAGATGACGCGCCAAGGCCCGTACCAGGGGTTCAGCCAGGACCAGAGATTGCCGAACAGGCCCTGCAGCGAGGCCAGCCCAACCCAGAGCAGCGTCCAGATGGTGAGGGGCAACGGGTTGGAGAGCGGATCGCGGCTGCCGAACAGGCCGGCCGCGACAAGAATTGCAAAGCCGGCAAAGAATATCAGACTGACGATAGTCCGTGCGCCGTCGCCGAATGCGAAAAGCGGCAGGCGCCGCCGCCAGAGGCGGTTGATGGAGTCCGGCGGCAGCAGCGCCAGAA
>NZ_RZTA01000107.1:0-23908 GCF_004023115.1 Mesorhizobium sp. M6A.T.Cr.TU.017.01.1.1 | reverse complement strand
GACATGCAGAGCGCAAAGCATCTACTATCTAGGTGGACGACGTTTACTCCATTTCCGCCCACGGCGCATCTTTCGCGCTCTGCATGTCAGCCGGAACGGCCAGATCCTGGAAGCAGACGGCGGCACTGCACGCCACTCAGCGGTCAGTGGATCTCGCCAACCGCCTTTCCAGGCTGTTCGGCATCGACCCAACCCATCACCGCGTCAAGATCGACGCCCTTGCGGGTCGACCACTCAACCAAATTGGCGGGCCGGTAGCTTGACGAGTGGCGATACCGCTCGAAGACCGAGCCATCAATCGTCTCATTGACATTGATGTACGTCGCATCCGGGTCCCGGCCGGGAGGGGATGCAATGGGCCGAAGATGCCTCTTGCTGAGGATGGCGTAGGAGCCGCGCATGAACTCCCGGTAAGAGTCTGAAATCGGAGCGTCGAGGGCCCCGTCGTCCACCTCGATGTCGCTCCTGAACGCGAGACCGTGGGACCGGGCCTTTTCGATGATCCAGCTGAGAGGAGCCTGTGCAAGCAGATCATTCGGGTATCCGCCGCCCACATTACCGTGGGCGCCAGCAAACCAACGCTGCTCGACACTGCTGTAGGGACGCGGCGGTGCGATCACCGCCTGGGGATCGGTAGGGATTCTCTTCGTCCATAACGTCGGCATGAAGCTGTTGCGATGCTCATCGAGGGCAAGGGCGTGAAACGCATTCTCGATTGGCACCCTCAAGCCCGTGTCCAGAAATCGGAAACTGGTCCGACTGATGCCTTCCCAGCTGAACGCGGGAATGCCGAGCGCGCCGACAGTGTCCCAGACGGCCACCAGCTTGATCGGCACGCGGCGGGAGTATTTCAGCATCCAGCGTTCTTCCAGGGCAGAGGCCTTCAGCGGGCCTGCGACCAAGTCGTCATGAAGCTTCCACACGGTCAGCGCGTCGCGTCGGCGGTACCGGGCGAACAACTGGTTGACGCTTAACGGGGCACCCGGCCTCAACAGGCCACACTTGGTGATAAAGCCTGTCAGAGAACGCGCAGTGAAGGCGCCGCGGCTGAAGCCGAACACGAAGATGTCGTCACCATCGTTGTAGTTTTCGACCAGCCACTCATAGGCATCAAGGATATTCCTGAGCAGCCCCTTCCCAAAGGCTCCGCCAATGACTCCGTTCACCCCGATATCATAGTAGGCGAGCTGGGCTGGGTTTCCGGTGTCTTTCGTTGAACACAGGGCGCGCAAGCGCCAGACATTGGTGTTGTCCGACACGGAATTCCAGGTTCCATCAAGGAAAACCGCCAGCCGCTTCTTACCCGGTCCCGCTGCCGATAATGATTCCATTTCGCTTCCTTGAAAAGGAAGACAGACCACGACATATGGCGGCTGTCCAGCGGTCCTAAGTCAGCGCCCTCCGGAGATTCTGTCCGGTTGCTAAGAAGGTGGGGTAACGCGGCCACAGATGGTGACAAAGGCTGAACTGCCCCAGCGGCACGAGGCGCGAACAAGATCGAGTAGTCGCGGCTGCTGGTCGTCGGCCGGCCGATGGTGATCATGGACACGCCGACGTAGCTCCCGGTCTTGAAGCGGCCGATGAATTCGACAGGCATCGCCTATGTAGCGGAAGCACCCGTCGCGCCGGTCGAGCTTGAACCTCAGTGTCGGGTTCGGTTGCGTTGGTTCTTCCTGGGCCCTTGCCGGAGCAGATATGAGAATGGCGGCGCCGACAGCCCAGAGCAGCGGCCATTTGGAGGCACTATGGCGCATCACTTGGTCTCGGGGTCGGGCTCACCAAAGGTCTTCACGAAGATGGCCTTGCCAGTGCCTGAAATTTGCTTCTGGATGTCCCAGTCGAGCTTGCTGTCCCTGATGTAGAGACTGAGGGTACAAATCTCGCCGCGGCAGGCACTTGGCGTTGAGGACTGCTTGTCCTGGATAGAATATGAGGCGATATATCCAACGATAACGTCCTTGCAGTCCGTGTCGGGTAAGCGGCAAGGCGGCGCGTTTGACACTTTGCTACTTAAGGAGTTCCGGTGCATAGGATTTGACGCGTGCCATCGTGAGGGCGCGACCATGTCGCACCAAAACCTCATGCTCTTCGGCCTCCAATCTCTTTAAATCTGTTGCCACCAGCGACGCGAAAGCGGCGTCGCCAGGCCGTTCCTCGCCTACCCGGCTGTCGATTGAAAACCAGATGGGTTTCGGGCCCTTTTTCGCGTCGTACGACAATTGCAGACGAGCAAATTGAAGACCTCTTACCTGCTCCATCATGATGTTGATCGCCTCCTTAAGCACGATTGTCCCGGACTCCGTCGGATGAGGGGACACGGCGAACGGCTTGCCGCCATCACTTACAAAACACACATCGACGGGATTGCGCCGCGCTCGCATCAACGGGTTCACGCCCAGATTATCGTAAATGCCTCCATCGCTCAGCGTCGCGTATTCGCTCAGGGAATTGGGATAGATGTCGGCATTGAGCCGTAGCGGAGGAAACACGGGCGGGAAAGCCGAGGATGCTGCCACGGCCAAGCTGATTGGATAGTTACTCGCATTCGCGGTGCCGCTCTCGTGCTCCCCCATCGTTTCTCCAGCGTCTTCTCCGGGCGCCAATGCCTTGCCTGCAACAAAGAAAAACATGTTGCCGGTGGCCAGGTTGGTGGCGTTGAGATAGATTCGTGGACCATCTCTGAGAGCGGATAGCCGTGCACCCGCGAACAGATCCCGATCATAGCTTGCGCCAAGCTTCTCCAGGCGTGTTTCGAAGGGGTCCAGGATACCTCCGATGATCGAAGAGACGGCGATCGACTTTGTCAGCAGATAGTCCGAAAGGCCCTTCAGCACATCCTGTTTGCCCCAATTCAGCGCCAAGTAGGCGCCTGCCACGCTCCCGCCGCTCACGCAGCTGATGAGATCAAGCTTGTCGAGTAAGTCGAGTTCCTGGAGAGCCGTAAACGTCCCTACATGGAACGCGGCAGCACGAAACCCGCCCCCCGAGAGCGCAATTCCAAGTTTCTTGGTTTCGCCGTTGATTAGAACGACCATCGTATACCCCCCATTGAGAATTCCCCGCCGACCCGAGCAGCTGGCATCATGAAAGGTCGAACGTCATCTCAACAAAAAGATCGCTGTGTTCGATCTTGACCGGCCGCTTTGCTGACGTCGGGTTGTTTCGGAAAGCTCGTTTTTCGACGGTTGGATTACCGTCGCCCTGAACGATGCGTCCCTTGGTCTTTTCCTGCAACGCCTTGTAAAGCTCCTCGAACGGCATCCTCCACCCGCTTCCAGGTTCCGCTCGACCCTTACCTTGAATGGCCGCGACCGCCTCTACGACCGGTATCGCGGCTACTAGTCGTGGGTCGACCATGCGCTCCAGACCGAGCGCTTCGACCGTGGCATTATGACTCCCATGGTGTCCGACCTTGTAAAATGTTGTCCGGCGCAACAGGTCCTCTGCGGTGACAGGTTTGCCCGAGGACATAGTCTTCGCGGCGGGAGGATAGGTCTGGTCATTCCAAGACAGCCAATTCCCCACCTGGGCGTCTCCGGGAAACAGCAATACCTGGCCATCGGGGAGTTCAAACGCCAGTGCCAGGCTGGTGTTGTTTGTATCCGAATCCATCTTCAGGGCCAAAGCTTCGATGGAGCCTGTCCAGTCGCTGTCAATCCTACGCCACTTTTCGGCCGGAGCGTCATACAGTTTGCGGACCCCCGACTTGGTCGCCTTCTTGCGACGGGTTTTCCCTTTCAGGGGTCTTTGGTAAACGGCCGAGAAAGGCAGGACTGTGTCGGTTCGATTGGCAAGAAGCGAGAGCTGGGCATTTACTGTGCTTTCCGCCGCCGCGGCGGCGTCCAGACGCGTCAGATATACCTCCTTCGCCTGTCCCTTGGATGGGGTGTCTTTTCGCAGCAAAACTTCATCTCGAGGCGGGCCAAGAACAAAGGCCTTGATATTGAACTCGTCGAGGTCAATGACCTGTCCAGGCTCAAGATAAGATGTTGAATCGGCACCAGCTTTATCCTTCAGCATTTGCATGATTTCGGCAGTCCCGAAGACGCCCGATGCACCTAGCCCGTTTATGGCGACCGGCCCGGCGAAAGCGGCAAGCGCCGCTGCCGTTCGCAAGCCGGGATGCGCATCGCCTTGCGCCAGCGTGGCCGCCGCCGCCAAAGCCTGCTTTCCCTTCGAAAATCGTGCCCTTAGGACCTGAGCCTGCGGATCTTTCAGGTTTTCGGTCCAAGCCATCCAAAGCCGGCCGATGGAAACCGCACCGTCAAGGAATGCGCCTTTTTCGAACGCAAACCCGGACAGATGGTCGTAGTGCTCGTGGGTTATGACCAGCAGGTCGATCCGGTTGCCGACGGTCTTCAGGACGTCTTTCGCGATCGCTGAAATGCGGGCCGGGCCGGCCTCAACTTCGGACAGGCGCTTTTTACCGATCCGGTTCACGACCTTCGGGTCAAGTTTGGCGATCAGATCGGCTCCAGCGGCAACGTTCTGGAGGACCCCACAATCTATAAGTATGGATCGCTCCAACTCCGCGCCGCCGTCGTCCAACGTGGTGCGAATGAGGAAGCAATCGCCCAAGATGCCGCGATACATCCTGATCCTCAAGAGCTTCAATATCCCCACACCTAACCTCCCCGGTGCACCAGAGCGAACGGTTCGTCCAACGCAGTGCCGGTCGATCCCCCTTGCAGTCCATAACCGAACGCGGTCGAGCCGAAGCGGTAACCCGCAAGGAAATCGCGTTGTTGCTCCAGCCGGGCATCGTCACTAATTCGCTTTCGGACTGCGTAACGCAGGTGACCCTCCCGAAGGTCGAAGATGAGTGTGGCACCACCGCGGAACACAAAGTCCGCGCCCGACGGGTTATCGCCGTGCTTGTCTTGAAGCTCCTGTTCGTTCTGATCGTAGAAGCCGCGCCGCTGCTGTACAATTTCAATGATAAGTTGGCGGAGATCCTGGCCGTCGGGTCCTGTTCGCCGGGAGGTTCTTACAGAATGAATTTCCACGGGCGGAGCAAATCCCTTCGGGTCCCCTGGCCGGCTCAGTATCGTCTCGCGGTCGTCATACGAGATCAAACCTCGTCGGAAGACTACTCCGCACACCTCTTGCCATGGCTTATCCTCGGTGGTCCGAAAGCTCTCCGATCCCAGGATCCACCAATGCACGCTCTCCGCGTTCTCCTCAGCGGCCTTGATTGCCGTCGTCCGATCGAATTTTGGCTCCAAATCCAGGTCCAAATCGTCATAATCGGCCGCCAGATGATGGACCGGCGCCTCCCACAACAAACTGTCGACAGCCAGAGAGAGACAGCCCTCCGGGATGATACCGCGCCGCCGAAACCCTTCTATGATGGCGAGCCGATAATTAAGCACGTCATCGGGCACCAGGTCATAGTCCGCCGTTATGATTGCCCGGAGAAAATCGCCAAAGCGGACGTCTACTGGCGGCAGGTAGTCGAGGGCGCGGATGCACATTCGCATCACGTGTTCCGCCGCCTTGCTCGCCTCCCGTGTTAATCGTTTGACCAGGTCTGGATGGAGGTTCTGGTCGGGACCGGTGCCGGGTCTGATGCCGGCGATTCTGAGCAGATCAGCGGTGCGGTTCTCATAGATCGACAGAAAAGCATCGAAAACGGCCGCCACCAGGACCGCGCCGCGTTCGTGAGGCTCCGTCATGTCGTCGCGCAAGATCACGGGCGCAGCTCCACTGTGATCGTCAATCGCCTCGCGAAGGGCTCCGTCCCGGCCGGTAGCCTCGCCGAACTGCCGGGCGAGGCCGCTGAGGAGGGAGCGGTTGTCCAGGCTACCGCCGTCTTTCGCAATCTGGGCGCTGACTGCTTCCTCAAGCGAAAAATGTGAGAACAGAGCGACGATATCGGCAAAGGCTTCGTGGAACGCCAAGCTGTCTACGCTGGTCGGTTCAGCAAACCGCCGGTGAAGTCCATCCAGGATCGCATGCGTGACCTCGTGAACGATGATGTCATGCGAAAGCGCGGTAAACACCCATTTGGCGCCGGCGCTGTGCGCGGACGTCTGAAAATAGCCGAACAGGAGGGCCTTCTTTTCCCGGCTGTAATAAGCATTGGGCTCGCGAAGGGCATGGGGATAGATACGCAATTTATAGACCGGCTCGTATTTACGCCCGTTGGGAACGCGACGCGGAGCCCAGAAGACTCTCCTGCCAAGCGCCCGTTCGAAAGTTCGAATAGTCTTCATTGCAACGGCGAACACCATCTGCTGGTGAAAGCGGGGATCGCCTTCCGAGGGGGCCAAGCCGTCCTGAGCCAGGAGGTAGGGGTGATTGAGGTCCACCGGCTCATAAAATTGGCCGCTGACCGGATCGATATCAATAACTTCAAGGTAGTCATTGATGGGGCCGGGCTGAATTTCTTCCTCCCAGCTCTGCTCCCAAGGTATTTTAATTGTTGCAACATTAACGCCTGCAGTCGCAGCCAACGTAGAAGCCTGCGGGTCGAAGGCATAGACCCGCAACCGGCGAACAGGCGGAGCCGTATATTGCCCCGACATGGCATTTCCCCCATCCCTAGTATTTCAAACACTACCGATTGAAATACTTACCGAGATTACACCCTCACTCTATTAGAAACATGCTCGAAACATCGGGTCAATGGCCGGCGCGCTTACAGGCATAAAAACGGAAAATGTTCTTGCCGTATCGGAATAACCGGAGCACTCGATCACCAGACCCTGCCGGTTTACTTTCTGAAGAACGGTCGCTTTCGGGTCGTCATCACCGGGCTAGCGCGTCGCCGCCCGTCCGCACACTTCTTCTAAACCGTTCGCACTCCTGGGCTGACCTGTAGCATCCCATCTGAACGCTCGTTCAGGACGTTCAAGCCGCTTTATCAATCCCCGAAACCGCAGGCATCGTCTTCCCTAGCTGCTCCGTCGGCGGGTGACGCAGCAAGGCCGTTGATTGCTGGATCAAGGCAAGCCTGGCCACCGGGAGACGACGTAGGGGGGGACCATACAACGTCAGGAGCAGCACGATCTTGCGCCGTTACCCGTAGGAAATATCGTTCACCAGCCGAAGGCAGCCCGATTTGCACTTCCCAAAATGAACGACTGGCATCTTGATGTCGAATACAGCTTAATTGTGGTCACTCTTCTAGAGGGAAGTACATCATGGCTGAGTTATCGAGTCCGTCGACATCTCAACTGTCAGAAGATGAGCGCGCCAGGATCTCAGACAATCAGCGGCGCGCCAGGCGTAGGCAGAAAGCGCTTGGAAGGCACGGGGCCCGATTCTCCCATGCTATGGTCTGTGTCGGTTCCGGGATTTGGGCCGATGCAACGCCAGAAAGCGGCGAGATGATTGCCGCCGAGTCAGCTATTTTCGACAGCTTAGCTCCCGGAGAGTTCCGCATCCTACGTCGACCCTCCATACTTCCGAGAGCGAGGCCAAAGCCGTCATTCAAGAACGCGTTGGACGCCCTCCAGCACGAAATCAGCAAGCAAAGTGCTTGGTTTTATGACTTCTTCTATTTTTGCTATCAGCGATATGACTACCTGCTGGGTTTTTCGCAATACGCGGCAAGTCGAACGTCATTTTGCTCAGATTTGGTCGAGAAGATCTATGCTCGCCGTGCCCCCGGATTGTTACAGGCCGGACGGCGCAACCGCATTTTCCCACAGGACTTATTTGCGATGGCTACAGACGCGAAATTTGACGACATAACTCAAGCGTTTTCCGAAGGCCGCCGGACATTCCCCTCTACCACGGACAAAGAGCGGGTTAAGCACATGCTGAACGTCATGGAATTTCGCCTGGGTGCGGCTTTGGACAACATCGCGGCGCTCGAACAGGGTGAAAGAATAAGGGTCGCTACCAGCAAAATGCCTGGAGGGGATCGTTTACCCCAGACCCCAATCGGTGAATCATTTGGCCCCGCCGAGCAACTCACCTGGAGTACAAAAGCGGCTGCAGTTGCGGCCCGAAAAAGGGTGCAAAAGCTAAAATTAAGGTGGTGAAGCTAAATCCATGGAGCACAAATGGCCCCATGCAGATTAGCCTACCTTGGCATCACGACACGGGCGACGGCATCGCCGACACGGATTCATTGACGCCGTGACGGAAGAAGACAAACCCAGTGTAACGGTCACCCTCAACGGCACGGCGTGATCGCGCCGGCGCTTCAGGCCATCCGCTTGGCGACTGAAATGGTGGCCGTATGCACGTCAGCGATCGAGGCTACAGATCTCAACGATCTACCTCGGGACGGGTTTTTCGGGCTGAGCTTCGTGCCTCACGCCGATCAAGCCAAGGCCAAGCTAGCTTATCGCGCGTGGATATTGGGGAAGGCGTTTCAGGAACTGGCCAGGGGGCTGAGGGCTACGCTCGAGCAAGCCTACATCTACACGCTTGGTTGAGGGAAGGACGCAAGGTCGAGACCTGGGGCGAGTTCGAGGACATTTATCTCGCGGCGGAAAAGAAGGCGTCGAGTCTCAATTTTCCAGATTTGCTGCTGGCCGTGCAGGCGCAATTGGCGACGAAGCTCGATTTCTTTGAGGAGTACCGCTCGCTTCAGAGGGCTCGGAACTGTCTGGAACATCGCAATGGCGTTGTAGGTCATATTGACTGCGACGAAGGCGAGGGGGCCCTTAGCCTGAAGTTGCCCCGTTTGAAATGTTTTACCGTCAGCGACGGGGAAGAGATCGAGGTTCACAAGAACCAGTACTTTGAAAAGGGCGGGACGATCAAAATCAAAAGAGACTTGCGTATTCGTGTCTTCGCCTTGGGGGAAACGGTCTCTTTCACCGCGGAGGAATTCAGCGAGATCGCCATGGCGCTTCGCTTGTTCGTCGCCGACATTGCGCCGAAGCTGCCGATTTAGACCACTGGAATGGCGGTGGGTTGTCGGAGTGCATGCCTGCGAGATGGGCCATTCGAACTGGCACTGTGTTCTCCGGATTCCTATATCTAACCGGCGCTATCCCATGGGGACCATGACTGATGAGTGACGATTCTCCCGACTCTCCCAAGCCCATCAAGCTTGAGGACCTTAAGGTAAGCACCGGCAGTGGTGCCAAGCCATTGAGCGAGATTGCAAAAACACTTGCAGGTATTGGGTCACACGTAAATCCTGCTAAAAACTTGGCCATCCGCCTGCAGGAACAGCAAGACAAGTTCAGTGATTTGCTCCGGCCCTCGAAGGAGGCGGAGCCGCTTCGGAAGCGCTTTGAATCGCTCACACAGCCGTCGCCTGCAATGAGGTCCATACTGGATCAGGTGGAAGGCCAAAGGCGACTGCTCGATTCAATCTCGAAGCCGGATGCCGGGGGGCTATTGACCGAGCGAGCTATTTCGGCCCCTAGAATGCCGGATTTCCAGATGCCCAGAAACCCCATTCTGGACACGAATGCGCAGCTGGCAGAAATCGAACGGAAGTTTGAAAGCATGCTGGATGTCATGACAAACGCCGCGCGGATCGGCAACGATATTCAAGCCCAGGCAACGACCTTTATAGGAAAGTTCGAAGAGGCCTCCAGCCAGACCGACAGTTCAGCCAAAAAAGCAATTCTTGTCGGCGTATTTGCGCTCGTGATCGCCACGCTGAGTCCCTTCGCCCCGATGGTCGTTGATTACTTTTCGCCAAATCGCACCGTTCCGGCGATCGAGGCTCTCACGCGGGAGGTGGTTTCTGCCGATCGGGCGGCTAGCGCTGACAACCAGAAACTAATTGAGGCGCTCAAGAAGCGCGACGATCAGGCGACCGGAAGAATTGTCGAGGAAGTTCGCCGCAGGCAGGACGAAACGAATGCCATTCTGCGGGAGCTCATTGAGACCCTGAAAGATCGCAATGTGCCTGCCAACCCCTGAGAACCGGGCTCTGGCGCAAGAGTAGCTCTATGCGAACAGCTCACGGTCTCGGATCTTGAACGGGTCTGTATAGTCCTCAGCCCACCATGGGTCTTGGCCGTAGGCGCCTTTTGCAAGGACGATGTCTTTTTGGCCTCTGCAGCGTCTTCCTGGGTGACGCGGAAATGGTAGTCGTCGAAGATGCGTATCCCTTCGACCATATACGATGTCGCAATTTTTTTCGCGGATGAGGAGCAGGTTCTCTCCGTTCTGAAGGTCAGCGGGCTTGCTGAAGTTGTAAGAACCGGTCCACACGCGGGCGTCAGGTGTGTTGAAATCGATTACCAGAAACTTGTGGTGCAGATTTGGCCCGCTGCCGGTGTAAGGTTCGACCTTAAACGGCGTCGGCACGTGTTTGTTGAGGCGAGCGAAATAGACGGGTGCAGTGTTGCCATTGGGCTTATGAACGGTGACACCGGTGTTGTTGTCGGAAATGCCGTAGGTGAAAACCGGGCTGTTGGTAGCCGCTTCCACGGCGTCTGTTACAGCACCGCCTGTGATGCTCAGGAAAGCCAGGGAATAGAGTAGGCAGGCCTGGGCCTTTTCGACATCCTGGCCGATTTCCGCAAGGCGGGCACGGGCTGTGTCATGGGGAGAAAAGGTGATGCTGGCATCAATGCCCGCCAAGCCGAGCGGATGCCAGTCGGGTGAGGGACCGTTGGCGAAGCCATTCCTTTTTCCAATAGGCCTCGAACGCAGCCTTGAGGGGGGCTACGGCTTGAGCGCCCGTTAACAGCAAGGCGTTGTTCGATTGAACATAGAGCCCGCGCCAGCTGAAGTTTGTCGAACCGCAGACGGCGCGCGGGACGGCCGCATCCACGATAATCATCTTATTATGTTGGAGACCTCCCATCCCGTTGTCCTCGCCAGCGGAAGCCTTGAGCAGTGTCTCGGACTGGGTCTCACCACTTGTCTTGAGCCCATGCTTATCGCTGTCGTCGATGATTATCCTGAGGCGCGGACCGAGCGCGAACAGGCGGTCCATGATTTCGCTTTCGCTCATGTCGTAGGCGACCATGCTGACCGTTGCGGCAGGATCGGCTACTGCTGCATCCAAAAGCGCAAAGATCTCTTTTCGGGCCTCCAGTCCCATCCATTCGTAGGCATCGTCCGCGTCCGGATGCGTCGGCTTGAACGTGGTGCCCTGAGCGACGCGGGCGGGCAGCAATGTTTTGAGCGGCCCGCGAGCCTGATATTTGTCCACGAAAGCCTGGGAAGCCACATACCCCCTGGTGGCGCTGCCGTCCGACGTTTCCATGCTAGGGCACACGTGCGACGGTGAAGCTTGCGCCTCAAACGTGGCCTGTGCGCAGCTGGAGCTTCACCGACCTGGCCCTCGACCGAGCAACGTGAAGCGCGACTCGCGTTCTCGGGTCCCCGCTACCATATGTAAAAAGACATACCTGCCATGCATCGCCGCCTGCGGCGTTTTGGTCCGATTGGCCTGTTGACAACTTGCCAAATAATCGTACCCTCAGTGCAACGCGCTGCACGAACGTATTTACTTCATTTTAACGCTGTGCCATAAAAAAGGCAGACGGTGATTCCACCGCCTGCCTTCTGTTTGTGCGTACCTGCGGACGTGGCGCCGTAACACTGCCCAGACCACAGGTCCGTACCGTTGCAAGTCGGTTCTAGTGCCCCAAGGCTCCATTGACAAGCCACAGGCTAGTTGCCGGCGGCGCGCGCACACGGAAATGATCCGTTGCGTGCCCGTTCCGGCCAACCATAGGAACCGACACAGATGCCTGCAAAACTGACCTTTTTCCCCGTGGGCAACGGGGACATGGCGCTGATCAAGCTCGACAACAAGCAAACGATCCTCGTCGACATCAACATCCGCGCCGCCGCCGACGATCCTGAGGACGACACCTACGACGTTGCCCAGGATCTCAAGAGGCGCCTCTCCCGCGACGACAAGGGCCGGCTCTACGTCGACGCCTTCCTGCTCTCGCACCCGGATTCCGACCACGTGACCGGGCTCACGACGCATTTCCACCTCGGCCCGCCCGAGGATTTCCCGGAGGGTGACGAGAACCTCATCCTGATCCGCGAAATGTGGTCGTCGCCGATCGTGTTCCGGCGCGCCAGCAAGCAGCACAAGCTCTGCGACGAGGCCAAGGCGTGGGCCACCGAAGCGCGGCGCCGGGTCGCGCTGTTCAAAGAGAAGGGCCTGACCGGCACCGGTTCAGGCGACCGCATCCTGATCCTCGGTGAGGATAAAGACGGCAAGACCGATGATCTCACGGACATCCTGGTCAAGCAGGACGGCCTGCTGACCGCAGCTGACCGCGTGAACACGGGCCAGTTAGAAGGCCGCCTGCTGGCGCCGATGTACGTCGACGAAGACGACAAGGAGCTGATCGAAGTCCTCGAGAAGAACAACTCCTCGGCGATCGTGCGGTTCTCCATCGCCGGCGACGGCGTGGCCGACCGCTGCCGCTTCCTGACCGGTGGCGACGCGGACGTCTCCATCTGGGACCAGCTGTGGCAGCGCCACAAGGACAGTAACAAGGACTGGCTCAGCTACGATGTCATGGAGACGCCGCACCACTGCTCCTGGCGCACCCTGAGCCACGACCGCTGGTCCGAGATGGGCGAGAAGGTCAAGGTGTCCGAGGACGCCAGGAACGCACTCTCCCAGACCCGTGACGGCGCCATCATCGTCGCCTCCTGCAAGCCCATCAAAAAGGACGACGACAACCCGCCTCATGAGCGGGCCAAGCGGGAATATGTCTCGATCACCTCGGCCGAACGCTTCATCTGCACGACCGAGTATGCCGATGAGCACGACGGGCCGGTCGAGTTCAACATCACCGGCGTCGGCACATCCAAGCAGCTGGCGCTGACCCCGAAAAAGGCCGCCTCGATCGCCGGCGTGACCGGAGTGACGACGACGCCCAGATCCCACGGCTGAGCCATGGCCTCGGCAGACATGAAGCGGCACGCGGAACACTTTCTGCGTGTCGCAACAGAGATTCCGCAATGCCAGCGCTGTGGCCTGATCGCCGTCGGTGACGACGTGGCGACCCTGTTCCTTGATCTGGCCGTGGAGATGCCAACGCACTGGCACGCCAAGGGCACCGCCCCTAACGGCGTCCTGCCGGTCGAACGCGTTGAGGTCCTGCTTGGCGCTGACTACCCGTGGCGGTGCCCCACCTTCACCCTGCGCAAGGGCTTTCCGCGCAACCTGCACCACTTGACGCCCGGCTCGGAAAACGTGTGTCCAACCCCCTGTCTTGTGGACGGCAACCAGGACGAATATTTCAATCAGCACGGCCTGATCGAACTCGGCATCGGGGCCATCGTCAACCAGATGGGCGTTTGGCTCGGTCGCGCAGCAATTGGCACCTTGATGGATCCGGATCATGGCTGGGAACCCGTGATGCGCCAAGGCCTGCCGAACCGGCTTATTATCGATGCGGACTTCGCCCGAAGCCAGATCACCGACAAGTCCGGCTCGGTATGGCTTGCTACCAAATTCATGAAGGGCAAGGATCTCGCTGGCAAAAGGTCCTACACCCTCTCGGCGCACAATGAATTTGCCGCTGCCGTCGGCAACATGTCTGCTTTCCCCTTTGAGGCCGAAAGCGAAGGACGCTACAGCGGCATCACCGCGACGGTGCTGATCTGGCCGCCAAATGGCGCCATCACAAGTGCGGTGCTGCCTGAGACGGTAGCGAACCTTGACGACTTGGCACAACGCGCTGAGGCCTTCGGCTGCGGCGTTGAGTTTGCGAAATTCCTCGACAGGCTCCAGCGGCGCTGGGCGGGCAAAACCGATGACGCGACCTTCCCGATCGCCGTTTTGTTTGGCGTGCGGCGACCTTTTCGGCTGATCGGGCGGGCGTCGACGATCGAGTTGCTTCCTTACTTGATTGAAATCACGGCTCCGCAGAAGCGGGCCTCGCTGTTCGAAGGGCCCAACGCGAGAGCCGCCGTTGCCATGGAGCAACTGGATCGCACGACGCCCGCGCTTCTCCGCGCCGTGTCGGCAGCTCCCTCTTATCCGCCATTCAGCCTGGTTGGCTGCGGCAGCGTCGGATCGAAAACCGCTCTGCATCTGGCCCGTGCCGGCGCCCAGATCTTGGCCGTCTCCGACAGCAACGAGCTGCGGCCCCACAACATGGCCCGGCACGCCCTCGTGCGGCCACCCCTGCCGTGGCCGAAGGCGTTTGAACTGTCTGACGAGCTGGCCCTGCTCGGGCAGAAACCGGAAGCCCATCTGATTGACGTGGTTAGGGGCCTGAAGCGTGCGGACAATCGCCTGCTGATTTCGCCGCCCGGGACCGGCACGCTGCTCAACACGACCGCATCGAGCCTGGTGCGCGATGCCCTGTCAATGGTGAGCCCTGCCGAGCTGCCGGCACGCATGGCGGAGATCGCCCTTTTCGGGCGCGGCCGTGGCGGTTTCGTATTTCATGAGGGAAGCAACCGCAATCCGAGCCTCGCCGACCTGCAGGCGGTGCTGTCCGCGACCGTGACGCCTTATGAACGGACATTGTTGTTCGATCCCGAGTTCGGGCTGACGCAAATTCAGATCGGGGAAGGCTGCGGCTCCATGACTATGCCGATGACCGACGCGCGCCTTTCGGCGATGACCGCCATGGCCACCGAGGAACTCATGCGCCTCGCCGGCGCCAATGCCGATGGCGGAGAACTGGTCGTGGGGGTGGCAGAGCCCGATAGCCCATCGACAAGTTGGCGCCGCCTCTCCGTGTCAAAATTCCTGGAAATCCCGGTCGAGGGCGGCGAATGGACTTTGCGTCTGTCGTCGCACGTCGCCGGCATGATCCGCGAAGAGACCGCGCGGTTTCCCAATGTCGAGACGGGAGGCCTTCTGATCGGCTCCTGCAGTTCTCTCATGAAGACTGTCACGGTGGTCGACCTGATCGAGGCGCCAGAAGACAGCGTGAGGACGCCGACGCTGTTCGTGCTTGGAACGAAGGGCATGAAGAATCGGATCGATGCCCGTTTCGAGGAAAGCGGCCGCTCGCTGCTTGATGTGGGTACCTGGCACAGCCACCTCGCCGAACAAGGTCCCTCGCCCACCGACCGCAAGACGGCCAAGCAGGTCGCCGTGGAGCGAGCGCCGCCGGCCATCCTTCTCATTGCCACTCCAGCCACGTACCATGCCATCATGCATCAGGACGCGCCATGAACGATTACCTCGACGCCTACTCCATCAAGGCGCGCCTCGCGCCGGCAGCTCTGGCAATTGCCCCGGTCATTGTCCTGATTGTGCTGGCCTTCAACTGGGTTCAGCCGAGCCTCCCCGAGGCCATCATCGGTCTCGCCGTCATGGTCCTGTTCTTCGCTGCCTCGAATGTGGCCCGCCGCCTGGGCAAGAGGAAGGAGAGACAGCTGTTCGCGACGACCGGCGGGAGACCGGAAAATCGCGAACTGAACCACCTGGATAAGACACTCGACGAGCGGACCAAGGACCGCTACCGCAAATTCCTCGCCAAGCAGCTCGAGCAGCCGGCGCCGACGCGCGACATGGAAGTCGAGGACCCCGACGAAGCGGCTGCGTTCTATGTGCAGTGCTACAACTGGCTGCGCGAGAACACCCGCGACACCGAGAAATTTCGGATTCTTTTCAACGAGAACATCGCCTACGGCTATTACCGCAATCTCCTGGCGCTGAAGCCCTATGGCATCGTGCTCAATCTGCTGACCATCGCCGCCGCGGCCGCAATCATCTACTACAAGCCCGATTTCGCCGAGCTAACCCATGGAAAGCTTGCGGCCCTCGGCATCCTCGCCGCCGTGCATGCGGGCTACCTGATCTTCGGCGTCACCAAGCGAGCCACGCTTGACGCCTCGAAGGCATATGCCCGCCAACTCACCCTCAGCTGCGAGACGCTGATGGTGCAGATGAAATCGGCCTGAGCTGCAACGTTCCCTGTGGCGCGCACGAGTGTCGCCAAGGTGTACAGGTTCAGGTTTTTTGAGCCAAGCTGGTGCGGAAATTGAAAGCCTGCCCGTGATCGACCGCGAAATCCACCTTTACCTCGATGACAGCGGCAGCCGTGAGCCAGACCGAGAGCCCAGAGAGAAGCGCCGGGACGAAATGGATTATTTCGCCCTCGGCGGCATCCTCATCAACGAGGAAGACGTCGATGAGCTCTATGCCCGCCACAAGGCCTTCTGCCAGAAGCACGGCATCACCTACCCGCTCCACTCCTGGGCGATCCGGGGCGGCCGTGGCGACTTCGGCTGGCTGAAGAAGCCGGAGTCCGCTTTTGAATTCCTGGGAGACTTGCAGGGAATGCTGCTTGGGCTGCCCGTGATCGGCATCGCCGCGGTCATCGACCGACCGGGCTATGTTGCCCGCTACCGCGACCGGTACCGGGACCAGCTCTGGTTCATGTGCAAGACCGCCTACTGCATCCTGATCGAGCGCGCCGCCAAATATGCCCGCAGCCAGGACCGCAAGCTGCGCGTGTTCTTCGAGCGCGCCGGCAAAGCCGAGGACCGCGACCTGGTGGCCTACACGCGGATCCTGAAGACGCAGGGGATGCCGTTCGACGGCGCCAACTCCGCCAGCTACGGGTCGTTAACTGCCGAGGAGTTCAGGGACATCGTGCGCGGGGAGCCCCGCGGCAGAACCAAAGCCACGCCGATGTTGCAGATCGCCGATCTCTACCTCTATCCGATGGCCAAGGGCGGCTATGACCCGTCCTACCGGCCCTACAGGGCCCTGATGGACCACAAGCGTCTCATCGACGCGCACCTGCAGCCCGAGGACCTGGCATCCTGCGGCATCAAATACAGCTGCTTTGAAGGATAAAAAACAAAGACCCGGACTAGCCGGGCCTTCGTTTTGAAAAGTTCGGCTGGCGCCTGGCGCCAACCCCGGAGCGATGCTCACGCCCAAAGTATGGGTATTGACGCTCTCTTTGTCAACACCCCGGGTGAACCTCTGGTCGGGGGGTCCCTATCTTATCGCTTGCATATAGCACGGTTCGTCTGATCGACACTTCATATTATCAAGTCCTCTTCTTTGGGTGCAGCGCGGTTCCCCGGCTCCTGAATCCAGGGACATAGGCCGGGCGAACCTTGAAACACCCTCCCCCTGAATGCAGAACCGTCCCCGATGCCCTTGCGTCATCACGGGAAACCACCATATCTAGGCGCAGTTCATCACAGGGAGCCTCAGATGGCCCAGCCAGAAACCGCCAAGGCAGACGTCGACAAGCTACGCACCAACGAGAAGAAGTGGACCAAGGCACTCATGGCCACGGGCTGGAGCGCTTTCCCCAACATCATCATCGAGAAGCAGCAGGCTCTCGGCCTCGATGCGCTCGACATGAACATCATCATCCACCTGGTCCAGTACTGGTGGCTGCCCGACAACCTTCCCCACCCCTCGGTCGAAACCATCGCCAAGGCGATCGGGGTGACGCCCCGCACCATTCAGAAACGCATTGCCGCCCTCGAGGCCCTTAAACTTCTTGGCCGGGAGGAACGGCGCAACACGCCCAATGGCAGCATGACGAACCGCTATCATTTCGATGGCCTGATCGAGGCCGCCAGGCCGTTTGCGCTGGAAAAGGCCGCCGAGATCAAGAAGGCGGCCGAGGAGAGATCGAACCGGTTGAAGCGTAAGAAGCCGCAGCTGGTCGTGGACAACGATGCATAGGCAGATCGTGGCGTAGCTCAGAGGATAGAGCGCCTCGCTTTCGACCTGGGTGGTGCGTGACACCGCTATCTAGGGGCGAGGAGGTCGCAGGTTCAAGTCCTGCCGTCACGTCCAAGGCCCACCGGGAGTCGTCCCATGCACGGAGAATCTCAATCGAACGGCGTCATATCGGTCGGGGCACTTCGACTTGAGACTCCAGAACACCAACATCAACTGGACTGCATGATGATCCCAGAATCGGAAGGCGCCACCCCGTTCGGTATTTTCCTGCTCGCCGACTCCTTTTTGCAGGCCGCGAAGGCCGTTGATGCCGGTCGCCGCGGTCTGACGTCGGGACCGACCAGGTTGCTTTGCTACCATGCGTGCGAACTCTTCCTGAAATGCTACCTCCGCAGCGCGGGCCGAGACATTGAGGCTTTGCGGGCCTTGGGGCACAATCTGCACGAGATGGCTGTGGCCGCTCAAGGTTCAGGCCTGGTCCTGCCTGCCAGAACTGTCAGCCAAGCCAAAACTCTGGCCGACAAGAACGATTATGTGCGTGTGCGCTATATGGTGGTTGAAAAGCCCGGAGACATCCGACCGGAAGTTCTGCTGGCGAGGACTGAAAGCATCCGAGAGAGTGTCAGGCTGGCGCTCGGCATGGATCCGCTCGGCAACCCACACCCTTAAGCGCGCCGCCCCAGCGAACTATTCTTCGTCAGGCCCCGCTTTTTTTCGGTGTCTCGCCCACGAAGACGCCCGGTCGGTCCATGCGAAGGAGTACGGCGCAAGGGAATACGCCGATTGGCGCCTCCGGACTGACGAATTCCAGGCCGAACTGCACCGCCGTGGCGTGCCGTCAGGCCGATCGCCTGGTAGCCCGGCGTTTGTCCGCTTCCGTAGGCAATCTCTGCTACAGTTCTCCCATGTCCCTGTTCTCCCATCTCGATCCGTATCTGCTCAACCCAGCCAACGATCCACTGGTGTTCGACGCCACGCTGGCAGGCCACGGGAGCTACACGACGGAACATTTCGTCTTGCGCCTCAGTCCCCGCGCCCATGAGCTTGTCGACGCGCTCACCCAGCGCGACACCGAGGGTCATGACGTAGCCGAACTGTACCAAGCCTACTCGACCTATCTGCACGAAACCGTGCATTGGTGGCAGCACATGGGGTCCACTGCGGGACTCATCCTCAGCCTGGCGTACCCGGCGCAAATCTATGGCAGCATGACGTCTCTTCAGACCTTTGCGCGGGGCGCCGGCGTCGCCAAACCTGTAAAGGCTTGGGCGCACAGGGCGATGCTCGACGGTCGGACGCACTCTGATCCGGTGCTCGCCGCCGCCAATATTGCCGTCAACAACGCGCTCGACATCAAGTTCTACAAGCAACTTGCCTGGTCGCCGAAGTCGATCCTCTCGCTGGAGCAAACGCCCTATTTTCAGAGCGTCGGGCACAGCTACCTCAAAACCTATGGTGAGATCGTCCACGCGATCAACGGGTCCTGTGACTTCGCGGAAGGGCAATTTCCCGACCCCGGTCGCTGGGATGCACAATTCCTCAAACTTCAACTCAGCCGGATTGAAGGCTTCCTTCGCGGTGCGCGCCCACCTTACGCCGACATCGGCATCCATCAGATATTCGAAGGCCAGGCCCGCTTTTGCCAAATTCAGTATTTGGCATCGTCAGGCGGTCCCGAGCTGCTTCAGACGTATCGCGAGCAAGGCTACTTTGCGCCCGTCTATGTCGACTCGTTTGAACTGTTCCTGGTGCTTACCGGGACAGAATGGCCCGAACGGTATGACAGCCCGATCGTCGGCCTGTTTCTGCTGATCTGCGACCTTGCAATCAACCCGACGAGGGGGTTTCCGCTCGACATCGAGTTCTTCGAGGACTTTATCCGCGACGTTGATCCTGGCGCGCGCTTCACAAGACTTTGCCTGGCCGCAGCCGAAACCCCCGAGCTCGCCCAGGCGGTGCAAAATTTCTCCGCTCAGGAGTATGAGCACGTCGCGGCGCGACTGAGCGAGCGATGCGGATACGATGATCCGCGGACGGGACTTGCTGCCGTGGTCGGGCTGCTCGGCGACAAGGGCCCTGTCGATGCCCTGATGGAGGAGCATCGTACGTTCAACTATGCCGGTGTGAACATGCCTGTCCGGGTCCTGGTCTCGCACTTCATCGCTTTTTGCCGAGACAAGCAGCGCAGTCCCGAATTTTTCTGTTGGCCGGGCATCTGGATGGCGGGAGACAACTTCAACCCTGAGGCCGGATCGCTGTTCGTCACCCATCTGTCCCTCTTCCAGGACAGAGGTGACACCGAGAAGATCTTTCCTCGCGCCGTGCGCGGCCGGAGCCCCGAAAACATCAAGAAACTGGTCAACACCTTCTTTGGCGGAATGCTCGTGTTCGATCTCGCCCTGCAATGGGTCCTCGAGCCGGGACCTTTCCGCTACGATTTCAAATGGCTTACCGGGAAATCCGAAAATGCTGCACTGATCGCCTTGGCGAAGCGACAGTTCGCGCAGTACTACGGCCCGGATCCTGACACCTGCACTCTGATCGACTCGCCTGTTCCCTGAGGGTCCCGACGAGCGCCTAGCCACATGCCGGAGGTGCAGGCACCGGCCGGCATGCCAGCCGTGGGAGGGGTGTGACGCGCCCCCGTCCTGACCCAAGTAACGACATGCGAGATGGCGATGCTTGCCTTTCACCGTGTTTTACGTACAATATCCGTACGATATGGATTCGGTACGGACTTGATTGGAGGTAGAAATGGTGAAAACCGAGCGATTCGAGCTCAGGCTCGATGAAAGCACGATTGACCGGATCGATGCTTGGCGGGGAGAGCAGCGTGACCTCCCTTCGCGGGCAGAGGCCATCCGCACCTTGGTGTATACTGGGCTTGAGGCTGGTCGGCGCAAGGCCTTCCGGCCGACCAGCTCTGAAAAACTGATCATGTGGATGCTAGCCGAAGTCCTGCGCCAGCATAAAGGCTACGAGGACATGAAGTCAGTCGAGTTGATTCAGAGCGCCATCTACGGAGGCCATTTCTGGGGCCTGGAATGGGAAATGTCGGGCATCTTTCACGATGAGGTCGACGACCCCGAGGCGCTCGACTTCGTGGTCGACACGATGGCGATGTGGCGAGCCATTGAATGGGGATATGAGAAGCTCAGTCCCGAAGACAGGCAGCGCGTCGAGGACCAGGTGAAGTACTGGGGGAAAAACCCCAAGTTTGACGGCTTCGACGGGAACGAAGAGGGACGCTACATGTCGATGGCCAAATTCATGGTCGAAAAGCTCGGGCGCTTTGAGGAGTTCAGGGACAGATCCCTGAACGCTCACGCCAACACGGTGTCGACTTATCGCGAGATGCTGCAGAAATATGCCGAGATCGAGGCCCGCCGCGGTTCGCCGGCATACAGGCGTGCCGGCCAGTTGCTCAACGCCGACGAGCTCATCGAGCTCCTCAAGCTCCGGTAGCGAATGGTGCAGAGTCGCTGGCCACGATAAGCTCGGGTCGGCGTGGAATCGTCAGTTTGCGGACCGTTCCAAAACTGCCTTTAGATTATTCAAAATGGCGCGCCGCATCTCCTCGGCGCCCAGGCCCACAACGTCGCCAAGCATGCGAACGGCCTCGTCCACGCCGCCCGGCGTGACGGGGGAACCATCTACCTCCACGAAGGGACCATCCGTCTCCGTGAGCAGCCGGTCGAGCGGCAAGGTCCCGAGGAGAGCCACTGACCGCTCGGACCTGAACATGGCCTGGTTGACGGAAAAATAGCACCCGAGAGCCGCAGCCCGCCGCGCGTCTGCGACCGATCCGCTGAACCAGTGCAGCACCACCTTGCCACTGCCCTTGGGAAGCAGCTCCTCGATGTGGTCGAGAACCTTCGACGCCGTGCGGACGCTATGCACGGAGAGGATCTTGTCCCCCGCCCTCTGGCAGGAGGTTAGAATACGCCTGAAGACGTCGACTTGACGATCGATCGAGCGGTAGTGTGCGGGGCTCGCATCGAGACCGACTTCGCCGACATACCTCGTCTCGGGCAACAGCGCCTCGAACAGGGGCAGTTCGGTCCAGCGCTGCTCGGCAAGATGCGGGTGAATGCCGAGCCCAATGCGCACAAACTCGGCGCCCTTTGCAAGGTTCATGTTCTGCCTGAACGCCTTCGGCGTCGTCGTCACCGCGAGCGTCGCCACCTTAGCCTCTTCGCAGGCTCTTATAGCCGCGGCCGGATCTGGATACAGGTCCAGGTGACAGTGGAAATCGACGAGGCGTGGTGCAGACATGCTCAGCTAGGCTTCGCCCTGACGGGTTCGAGGAAATGGGCCACTTCCTGCATTCCTCGCACGAAGACGTCAACATAGTCGTCAATCTCGGACGGCTCGTCGGTCAGCGGACCGGGGATGCGCGCGAGGGCCTTTGCGGCCCGCGGATTCCGCCGTAACCGCTCCGCCATCAGCTGAAACGACCTCACATGTTCGCCCTCGGCCTCGAGCGTATCGAGACGACGCGCCGCCAAATCCTTCACCACATAGGGTGTCGTATCCGACTCGTTTGCGTCCAGGCCGGCTGCCAGGGATGCTCTGCGGATCAGACAGGGGACGCAGGTTCCGCAGTGCTGCGGTGGCAGGCCTCTGTAGCGGGCTTTCGCCGGCGAGGAACACGACATCGAGGAGGGAATGGCCCGTCGCAACAGCGCCGGATCCTCGCAATCCCTGACCATCTGACCCTTGGTCACGTGGCGATAGGGGTTTTCCAGACGCCGGGCGATGCCAAGCCCCCGCATCAACTCGTTGAAGCGCGCCATGTAGAATGGGTGAGTGGTGCGGGTGCTGAGCGAACCGAGGCGGAGCGGGTCGAGGGGTACGTTGAGGCCGATCAGGCCGTTCTCGGGCACGCGGACCGGGGCGTCAGACGTCAGCCCCGAAGCCGCCAAAATGGCCAACGCGAAAAACAGGAAGGATCTCCCCCTCTGGCTGTTTTCCACCTCGCCGGTGTCGACATGGTTGCGGTCGAAGCCGAGGCGCGCCCGCAGGGACAACGGCTCGTTTGTTTTGTAATTCTTGCGCAGCAAGTCCAGCAGCAACGTCTGCGCCTTGCTCGTCTCCGAATCCCAGTAATGGCTCACCAGAAGCGGCTTCCCGCCCCCGGCCAGGAAATCCAACGCCCCGACGAGACTGTCCAGACCGCCGGAGAACAGACACACTTCGTCCGGCTCGGCGAGGCCCAGCGACGGCCGCGCCGTTGCGATCGTCGCAAAGGGTGCGGGCCGTGCCCTGAACACGATACGCCAATGGTCGCCCGTCAAGAACCTGAGAGTGCGGGCGAGCAACGCTCCCTGCGCCGCCCACAAGTCAGGCTCACGCACCGGCACCACTAGGTCCAGCTCCCGGGTCCAGCCGTCCTGTGCATTCGCGGAGCGCGAGACGCGGGTGTCGGCCGCGTTGACCATGGCGGCGAGGATGACGAGGTCGATCGCGGTTTCCGTCGGCCGGAGGCCGAGGTCGGCCAACGTCTGCAGCGCGTTGCCGATGCCGTAATCGAGCCGCTTGTTCGCGGCCACGAACTGGACCGTCACCGGCGTCGCGTCCGGCTGGACGACCGGCACGGCCCCGTTATCCGCCGCACCCAGGCGGCCGACAAACACGAAACGTCTCATGCGCTATCCCCCAGGATGCGGATCAGTTCGAAGGACTGCTCGTAGATGGCCTGGACGAAGGCCTCGACGCCCGCGTAGGGAACTGACGCCAGCGTGCCGCCCGCAGCCGCGAAGCGATCGCGGACGGTGCCCTGGATGAAGTCGTGCAGCGTCCTCTGAATGATCTCGACCGCGGCAACGTCGGTCGGGAGCCGTATGGACCTGCCCCCGATCTCGTTGAACAGCTTGGTCTCGATCGAGCGTGCGAGCGCACCGGTGAACACGGCGTCCAGCACGTCGGGCGTGGCGCCATCGAAAGGCAGATCTCCCGCCGCGCCGAGCTCGCCCACGGTCTCGAGCATCGCGTTCCTCGCAATGGCCTCATCAATCGTCCCGCCGTCAGGGCACAGGAGGTCCGTGAGGGCGAGGAAGACGTCGGCTATCGGGGCGCCGACGAGGCTCTGCAGGTTGAAGACCCGCAGAGCCGCAGCCGGGCCGTTCTGCGCCACCTGACCCAACAGCTGTCCCAGGCCAGTCATCACCCTGCGGGACGGCGCCATGGCACGGGCAGCGTTGCGTGCACCGCCCATGGCTCTGACGTACTTGCCGGCGGCGCGCCTCAGGTCCCTGCCGCCACCCCCGCGCGAGCGGGCCGCACGGGAGAAATCCGAGCGAGCGGAGCCGAGTGGCTTGCCCGCCGCCGGTGACGCCAGCGGGGGCAGCGGCTGGGGCACGGGAACCGGGTTCGGTGGTGTGC
>NZ_RZTA01000106.1:0-23966 GCF_004023115.1 Mesorhizobium sp. M6A.T.Cr.TU.017.01.1.1 | reverse complement strand
GCTGGGTCGAGCCAAAAGAGCGCTGGACCCTGCTCGATCGCGACGTGCTCGCCTGGTACGCGACATCGCCCGACCGAGAGGTGTTCCTGAAAACGGTGCAGGAGTTCCGCCACATCATCGAGCCGGAAGCGACCGCCTTTGCCGCGATGCGGCGCACGGACGAGCAGATGGCCGAGATCAGCCAGGCCTGCCGGGAGATGCGGGAGGCGACGACGCTGCAGGAGCGCACCCGCGCCGATACGCGTTTTCATCTGGCCATCCTGCGTGCCTCGGGCAACGATCTCCTGGTGCCGCTCGGCGTTCTGATCGAATCGGCTTTCGATCATCTGTTCGCCTATACGACGCGGGAGCTGGACGATTTGCAGCATGCGCAGAAGCTGCACGAGGCGATCGAGAAGAGCATCCGCCTGCAGCGGCCGGATGCGGCGCGCAACGCGGTCCGCAAGCTGTTGGCCAACACCGACGGCGTCATCAAGTCGCGCTGACAAAGCGCGTCGGATGTCGCGCCCGCGAAGTTTCCTGCCGGCGCCTTAGTCTTCTCGCGGACGCCCAAACGCTGCGCGCAGTTCGTCCTTGGCGTCCTCCAGCACTTTCTTCTGCTTGGCCGGCAGGTTCTTACCGGCACGGTTGATGTAGAAATTCAGCATCGACATGGCGGACTGGAACGGCTCGGCCTTGCGCCGATCGCTGTGCTCGGCCGATCGCTTGAGCGAGGCCGCGATCTTCTTGGGGTCGTGGGATTCGAAGACATGTTCCTCGAGGTCCAGCGCATCGCTGTGCTCGTTCACCTCGGCCGACCATTTCCTTTTCGCGGTCATGACAACCTCCTTCCATCGGTGAGTTAATGGAAAACTCCGGGACGGCGGCCACTGTTCCATTTCAGCTTAAATCCCTGGAGCCACGGATTGCGTGATGTGGCGCTGCACGGCGCCACGAATGTGCCGATAGTGGTGTTGAACCGGTCGATTTTGCAGAACCGCGGACAGGAAACGCCTTGATCACAACCGTCTCTAGCCAGGCAAGCAGCCCCGGCATCGACAGCGCCTATGCCTGGATGCGGCTCGGCATCTCGATGCTGCTGTCGACGATCGGCGGTGTCGGCATGTGGGCGGTGGTCGTGGTCCTCCCCGCCATGCAGGCGGAATTCGGCGTCGATCGCGCCGCCGCGTCGATGCCCTATACCGCGACCATGGTCGGCTTCGCCGTCGGCAATGTTGCGATCGGTCGCGCCATCGACCGCATGGGCTACTGGATACCGGCGCTCATTGCCTCGGTGGCGCTCGGTGCCGGTTTCCTGCTGGCGTCGCTGACCACCTCGGTGCTGCAGTTCACCCTTGTCCAGGGTGTTTTGATCGGCGTCGGCACCTCGGCGATCTTCGGGCCGTTGATCGCCGACATCTCGCACTGGTTCAACCGCCGGCGCGGCGTCGCGGTGTCGGCTGCCGCTGCCGGCAGCTATCTCGCCGGGGCGATCTGGCCGATGGTTATGCCCTATATCATGCAGAGCGAAGGCTGGCGTTTCACCTATGCCGCGATCGGTGTCGTCTGCCTCGTGACCATGGTGCCGCTGATCCTGCTGCTCAGGCGCGGCACACCACGCGCCGCCATTTCCGGTTCACCCGGCAGCCGGCCCGTCCAGCCGATATCGCTGTCGCCGGCAGCCCTGCAGGTGCTGCTCGTCGTCGCCGGCCTTAGCTGCTGCGTGGCGATGTCGATGCCTCAGGTCCATATCGTCGCCTATTGCATGGACCTCGGCTATGGCGTTGCGCGGGGCGCCGACATGCTGTCGATCATGATGGCGGCGGGCGTCGTCAGCCGGCTGGCGTCCGGCTTCCTTGCCGATCGCATCGGCGGCGTGAAAACCCTGCTGATCGGCTCGGTGCTGCAAGCCTTGTCGTTGTTGCTCTACATCCCCTTCGACGGGCTCGCCTCGCTTTACGTCGTCTCGCTGGTCTTCGGCCTGTCGCAAGGCGGAATCGTGCCTTGCTATGCCATCATCGTGCGGGAATACATGCCGGCCCGAGAGGCCGGCCAGCGCGTAGGCATCGTCATCATGGCGACGATCTTCGGCATGGCGATCGGCGGCTGGATGTCGGGCTGGATTTACGATCTGACCGGTTCCTATGCCGCCGCGTTCCTCAACGGCATTGCCTGGAACCTGCTGAACATAGTGGCCATGGTGCTGCTGTTGTGGAAGGCGCGGCGCAGCGCCGCCGCGATGGCCTGAAGCGGAGAACGGACCCGAGACTTGCCGCGCCTGGCGAAGGCAGAGCCGGCGAGCAAGGCATAAAAAAAAACCCGCCTCAAGGACGGGTTGCTGGCGCAAATCAGCACCATGCCCAAATATCTAGCATATCTGCCGTCATTTAGCAACGGATCGCGAGTTTGGGTTGGTGTCTCAGTTCGAATTTCGCCCACCAT
Source organism: Mesorhizobium sp. M6A.T.Cr.TU.017.01.1.1 (assembly GCF_004023115.1). Lineage (NCBI taxonomy): Bacteria > Pseudomonadati > Pseudomonadota > Alphaproteobacteria > Hyphomicrobiales > Phyllobacteriaceae > Mesorhizobium > Mesorhizobium sp. M6A.T.Cr.TU.017.01.1.1. The sequence goes on along the minus strand of NZ_RZTA01000106.1, from coordinate 21,545 downwards.
TGCAGACGTCGGCTGTGCCTACTAGCGATGCACGCTGTAATGTTGATTTTAAGTTGGCAACTGGACGGCTCGGATGACTGCCGCAGGCGATGTGATTGCTTGGCTTCTCGATTCCGACCCAGCGATCCGCTGGCAGGTGATGCGCGACCTCCTCGATACTCCGGTACCGGAGTGGGCGGCTGAACGGGCCAAGATCGAAACCATTGGCTGGGGAGCCAAGCTTCTGGCTTGCCAAGATGAGGACGGGCAATGGGCGGCAGGCTCTTTTGTCCCGCGCGGTTTCAAACCTCAAGACTGGGAAAAGTTCGGCCAGCCTTGGACGGCAACAACCTTCTCGCTCTCGCAGCTTCGCGAGTTTGGTTTCGACCCATCGTCGGATCGTGCGAAGCGGATCGTCGAGCTGGTTGGCCTCAACTCGCGCTGGGATGAGGGTGGCCAGCCCTATTGGGAGGGGGAAGTTGAAGAGTGCATCAACGGGCGAACTGTTGCTGATGGTGCATATTTTGGAGCCGATATTTCATCCATTGTTGTTCGGCTGCTTGGCGAGCGTCTCGATGACGGCGGTTGGAATTGCGAGAGGGCCAATGGTTCGATCCGCTCGTCGTTCCACACCACGATCAATGTGCTGGAAGGGCTGTTGGAGTATGAGAAGGCGACCGGCGGCACATCCGAATCCAGAGAAGCTCGCCAATCTGGAGAGTCGTTCCTTTTGGAGCGTAGCCTCTTCCGACGTCTAAGCTCGGGAAACCCTGCGGACGATCAGTTTCTGTGTCTCCATCACCCCAACCGCTGGCATTACGACATACTGCGTGCGCTGGACTATTTCCGTTCCGCGTCCATGCTTACTGGTGCCGAACCTGATCCGCCGCTTGCCGACGCCATCGCCCGCCTCCGCTCCAAGTGCCTGGCAGATGGCACTTGGCCCCTCGACTGGACTCCTAAAGGGCAGGTATGGTTCGAGGTCGACGCCGGCCCGGGCAAGCCGTCCAAGTGGGTGACCCTCCGTGCAATGCGGGTGCTCAAATGGTGGAAGCAGCGCGCATAAAATCGTTCAGTGGAGGACTGCCGTCCACTCAACGGCGAGGTAGAACGCTCGGAGACTGTACGGAGGCCAGATGCTTTGGCCGGCTTGGGTTGCGCCATCGACCTTCATGGAGCTTCCCAAACCTGCCGTTCCCGCTACGACCTGATGCTACCCCGAGTGGAAGCTTGCTGATTAATCGATAGCAGTCCGCAATCGGTGGTAGCAAGACATGGCCGGCGGCTCCTGTGACGCTGCTGCCGGTCCACGTTCCTGCTTGACTTACACATATCTCGTCGGTTATTGGTTCATCAATAGCCAATGAGTTATCGATCGCGATGCCGCAGCCCCACGAAATCCTTTTCAGAACGCTTGCCGATCCGACGCGACGGGCCATCTTCGAGCGGCTGTGTCGCGATGGAGACCAGACGGTCGTGGCCCTGACGGCTCGGGCCGGGGTCTCGCAACCGGCCGTGTCAAAGCATCTTGGGGTGCTGAAGCAGGCCGGGCTGGTGCGCGACCGCCACGAAGGCCGCAACACGCACTATAGCGCGGAGCTCGGCGCCTTGGCCCCGCTGATCGACTGGACAAACCAAATGACCGGGTTCTGGAAAAGCCGGTTCGACGACCTCGAGGATCTGCTCAAAAGGATGGACCAATGACCAATACTGCGACCGAAACGCGCTCCGTCGTTGTCGAACGGGAGGTCGCTTTTCCGCCGGAAAAGATTTGGCGCGCGCTCACGCAATCGCACCTGATCGAGGAGTGGCTGATGAAGAACGATTTCAAGCCAGATGAGGGTCACCGTTTCAATCTTAGCGCGGACTGGGGGGCGGTCGACTGTCAGGTCCAGGCAGTCGAGCCCAACAAGTCGCTGTCCTACAGCTGGGATACCAAGGATCTCAAAAGTGTCGTCACGTGGACGCTCACCCCTACGAGCACAGGGACCCATCTGCGCATGGAGCAGATGGGTTTCCGGCCGGATCAGCAACAGTACTACCAGGGCGCAAAATACGGCTGGCAGCGGTTCTTTGCGAACCTGGAGCAGGTCCTGGCGCGGATAGAGTGAGGCGCGCCGGCACCAACAGGCATCTGCGAAGAACGCAATGGCCAACAAGACGTCCATCAAATCAAACAAGGTTGCAAGGCCAAGCGGGTCGCCCGATCCGCTTCGGCTCGTCTTCAGGGGAGGTCCTCATGAACTGGATTCGGCAATTCCACCGCTGGCTGTCGATCATTTTTACGGCGGTCGTCGCCGCCATCTTCATCACGTTGGGCGTAGGTGTGGAGCCCGCCTACTGGGTATACCTGATGCCGCTGATCCCGCTCGCCTTGCTCATGCTCAGCGGTCTGTACTTGTTCGCGTTGCCCTATGCCGACAGGTGGCGCAGCAGCAGACGACGCACGGCATAGAGGCGATGGACGAGAAGACACCTGCAAATCCACCCACAGCCGAAATTCAAACTGAGACCTACGCGAGTTCGATCAGCAGTCCTGGCCCGTTCGCTTGACAATGGGGTAAGGCTGCGCGACGCCAGGCGGCAGCCATAATCTCTGGCAAGCATGGGTTGGCATGGCGACAGTGGCAAAGACGCTGAATAGCATTTCGCGGCCGCGCTTCGGCGAAGGTGCGACGTTCGGGGCAAGGCTGTGACCAAACCGCGCTCGCGCCGCGGCGGCGGCCGTCCGACCATCGCCGACGTCGCGCGCAAGGCCGGTGTCGGCGCCATCACTGTATCGCGCGCCCTGCGTGAGCCGGAGCGTGTCTCGGAAGATTTGCGCCGCCAGATCCAGGCGGCCGTCGATGAGCTCGGCTATTTGCCCGACCCGAATGCGCGAGCGCTGGCTTCGGCGCGCGCCGAAGTCTTTGGCGTGCTGGTGCCGTCGCTCACCAACAGCGTCTTTGCCGAAGTGCTGCGCGGCATCTATGACAGCCTGTCCGACAGCTCCTACCGCATCCAGCTCGGCAACACCCATTATTCCGGCCTCGAGGAGGAACGGCTGCTGCAGGTTTTCGGCCCGCAGCGCCCCGCGGCGCTGATCGTGGCGGGCATCGACCAGACGCCAATTTCGCGAAGACTGCTCGAGACGGCGGGCTGCCCGGTGGTGCAGGTCATGGAGACCGGCCCTGATCCGGTCGACATGATGGTCGGCTTCTCGCATTTCGACGGCGGCAAGGCGGCGACGGAGCACATGATCGAAATGGGCTATCGCCGCATCGGCTTCATCGGCGCGCGCATGGACCCGCGCTCGCAGCGGCGTCTGGCCGGCTATCGCGCGGCGATGGAGGCGGCCGGTTTGTTCGACGCGCGGCTGGTCACCACCACGCCGGTGCCGTCCAGCGTGACGCTCGGGCGCGAACTGTTTCGCGACGCGTTGGCCAAGGTGCCGACGCTCGACGCGGTTTTCTGCAACAATGACGATATCGCGCTCGGCGTGCTGTTCGAGTGCCATCGCGCCTCGATCGCGGTGCCGAAGACGATCGGCATCACAGGCTTCAACGATCTCGACATGATGGAAGTGGCTTTTCCATCCGTCACCAGCGTCCGGACGCCTCGCTACGAGATCGGCCGGCGGTCGGTCGCCATGGCGCTGGCGGCGATTGCAGGCAGGCGGCCGCAAGAGCCGGTCGTCGACCTCGGCTTCGAGCTCAAGCGCCGCGAGAGCACGGCCCGCTGAAAGCGCTTTGCAGGCGTTGCGAAATGCCGCTTTACACTACGTCATGGTAGCGCTACCGTCCGCCTCTGGGCGAAACTCGCGGCAAAGACCGAAGTTTGTTTATTATATATAAGCGACAGCTCATCCTTGTTTATTATGTATAATATGATAGTTTTTACTTCGGTTGCCGTGCGGCAAGGGAGGAGATCGGGTCGGCATTCGGCCACCTGAAACAGCGCGACGGGCAAGGCGGGAGGTGCCGGGCCAAACGCGCGAGACGCGTAAGAACAATCAGAAACTGCAACTGGGAGGAATATCGATGATCAAGTCACTCGTTGGTGGCATCGTTGCCGCCACTGCATCCGTCATGCTGAGTTCGTCGGCGCTCGCCGAACCCGAAATCGTCACGGGCCCGTCCGCCGAGCCGGACTGCTTTGCGCCATGGGCCGCCGATACGCAGTTCTTCAAATTTCCTAAAAAGGAAGGCCCATACCGCATTGCGCTCGCCAATGGCTACATCGCCAACACCTGGCGCATCCAGATGGTGCAGACGGCGAAGGCCTATGCGGCGCAGCCGGAGGTCGCCGCCAAACTGAAAGAATTCAAAGTCGTCTCGACCGGCGAAGACGTGCCGGCGCAGATTTCGGCGATCAACAACTTCATCGATTCCGGCTATGACGCGATCGTCGTCAACGCGCAGAATCCGACGGCTTTCGGACCGGTTATCAAGCGCGCCAAGGAAGCCGGCGTCGTGCTGGTCGCTTTCGACAATATTCTCGACACCAAGGACGCCATCAACGTCAATGTCGACCAGAAAGGCCTTGGCGAGTTGTGGGCCAACTGGCTGATCAAGCATATTCCCAATGGTGGCAAGATCCTCGAGGTGCGCGGCGTTGCCGGCACGTCGGTCGACACCGACCGCCACAATGGCATCCACGAGGTCCTCGATGCTTCAGGCAAGAAGTGGGAGGTCACCGAAGTCGTCGGCAAATGGGATGATGGCGTGGCGCAAAAGGCCTCGGCCGACGCGATCGCCACTAACGGTCCCTTCGACGGCGTCACCGGGCAGGGCGGCGACACCGGCATCGTCCAGGCGATGATGGATGCCAAGCATCCGTTCGTGCCGTTCGGCGGCGAAACGGAGAATGGCTTCCGCAAATTCTGCGCCAAGTTTGCCGCAGACGGGCTGAAATGCTCGTCGGCCGGAACCGGGCCCGCCCAGGTGGCGGTCGCCATCAAGACGGCGATCGCAGCGCTCGAAGGCCAGGTCATCCCGCAAGCGGTGAAGCTGCCGCTGGCGATCGTCGAGGATCCGAACTTCAAGGAAGGCCAAGACTATTTCCCCGACCAGTCCGACAATTTCTTCGTCGGAAATTCCTTCCCGACCTGCGGCATCAATTTCACCGCGCAGGAAATCATGGGCCAGAGCAAGGAAAACCAATAGAGTGATCGCTCGGCGCCTCGGGATAATCCCGCGGCGCCGGTCCCGAAAAACAAGCGCCTTGGGAGGGGCCGATGGACGGTGCGGTTCCGCTCTTCCGCATGGAGGGCATATCCAAGCGCTATGGCGGTGTGCGGGCGCTGGAAAAGGCCAAGCTTTCGGTCACGTCGGGCAGCATCCACGCCATCCTCGGCGAAAACGGCGCCGGCAAATCGACGCTGATCAAGGTCATGGCCGGCGTCGTCGCGCCTGACGAAGGCCGCATGATGCTGGACGGAAGCGAGGTGACCTTCGCGTCGCCGGCCGCTGCCAACCAGGCCGGCATCGTCTGCATCTTCCAGGAACTGTCGCTCGTCCCCGAACTCAGCGTCGCCGATAACATCGTTATTTCCGATCCGCCCAAGCGCTTCGGCATGATCGACCGCAAGGCGCAGCGCCGCATCGCGGAGGAGGCGCTGGCGCGCGCGGGCGCCGCCGACATCCACCCGCTGGCGTTGGTCAAGGACCTTCCTCTTTCAAGAAGGCAGATAGTCGAGATCGCCAAAGCACTTGCCAGGAAGCCTCGCATCCTGATCCTCGACGAGGCTACCTCGGCGCTCACCGCGGCCGACGTCGCCAAGATATTCGGCGTCTTGAAGCGGCTGCGCTCGGAAGGGCTGGCGCTGCTCTACATCTCGCATCGGATGAACGAGATCGCCGAGCTGGCCGACCAGTGCACGGTGTTCCGCAACGGCCGCAATGTCGCCAGCTACGCTGCAGGCACGAAGAGCGACAACGAAGTCGTCGAGCTGATGATCGGCCGCGAATACAGCCACATCTTCCCACCAAAACCGGTGCGCGCGCCGGCCACCGCCGCTCCGGTGCTGGAGGCGCGAAAACTGTCCTGGACCGACCGGTTGGACAATATCTCGCTGTCGGTCGGGGCAGGCGAGGTCGTCGGTCTCGGCGGTCTCGACGGCCAGGGTCAGCGCGAATTGCTGCTCGCCTTCTTCGGCGTGCTTCGCGGCCTCAGCGGCCAGATATTGATCGATGGCAGACCGGCGACCATCGCCAGCCCGGCCGCGGCGCGCGATGACCGGATCGGCATGGCGCTGATCCCGGAGGATCGCAAGACGGAAGGCCTGATGCTGCCGATGACGGTACGCGAAAACCTCTCCTTCGCAGCGCTCGACCGGCTTTCCAGGGCGGGCATCATCGACCGTGCCGCCGAGCAGCGGCTGATCGACGACATGGTCGCTCTGCTGGCGATCAAGACGGCAGGCCTCGATATTCCAGTCGGCGCGCTGTCCGGCGGCAACCAGCAGAAGGTCGTCATCGCCAAATGGCTGATGCGGCAGCCGCGCATCATCCTGCTCAACGACCCGACGCGGGGCATCGATGTCGGCACCAAGCAGGAGCTCTATCAGCTGATGCGCAAGCTCGCCGACCAAGGTGCGGCGATCCTGTTTTACTCCACCGACTATGACGAGCTGATCGGCTGCTGCGACCGGGTGCTGGTGCTCTATGACGGGGCGGTCAAGCGCGAGCTGGTCGGCGCCGAGATCACCGAGCGGGCGCTGATCGCCAGCGCACTCAACATCCATGGCGAAGAGATGGCTGTCAGAGGCATGGCGAAGACGCCAGCCCGAGGCATGGCGAAAACGCCAGCCCGAGGAGCGGACGCGTGAAGGACTGGCGTTACTGGCTTGCCGAACAACGCGGAACGCTGCTGGCGTTCGGCATCTTCATCGTGATGTTCACGATCTACACCTCGAACCATCCGGCGGGCTTTACCGCCAATGTCGTGCAGACGGCCTCGAACAAGGGCGTGCTGCTCGCCTTCGTCGCCATGGCGCAGACGCTGGTGGTGATCACCGCCGGCATCGACCTTTCCGTCGGCATGATCTTTCTGCTGACCAACTGCCTGGCCTCATGGCTGGTCGTCGGCACCGGTATCGAGACCGCCTTCGGCGTCGTCGCGGTGCTCGGCACCGGGCTGCTGTGCGGGGCGATCAACGGCGCCATCGTCATCTACGGACGGCTGCAGCCGATCGTCACCACCATCGCCACCGGTGCGGTCTATTACGGCATCGCACTGCTGCTGAGACCCTTCCCGGGCGGCTCGGTCAACGAGGATCTCGCCGACGCGCTGACCGGGCGGCTGTTCGGCGTGGTGCCGGCGAGCCTGGTGGTGCTGCTGGCCGTCGTGCTCGTCGTCTGGGTGCCGTTCAGCCGCTCGGTGCTCGGCCGTGCGGCCTACGCGGCCGGATCGTCGGAGATGGCCGCCTACATGTCCGGCGTGCCGATCCGCCGCGGCAAATTCGCCGCTTATGCGCTGGCCGGCCTGCTGGCCGCGATCGGCGGATTGTTCCTGACCTTCTTCACCTATACGGGCGAGGCGGCCTATGCCAGCGGCAATGCCTATACGCTGTTTTCCATCGCCGCCGTGGTGCTTGGCGGCGTCTCATTGTTCGGCGGCAAGGGCAGCGCCATCGGCGCGATTTTTGGGGCGCTCGCGTTTCGTACCATCGGCGACCTGCTCTTCGTCTTCGATTTCGATCCACTCTGGCAGCCGCTGTTCCAGGGCGTCATCCTGCTGATCGCGGTCAGCCTCGGCGCCTTCGCCCTGTTCAGGGTCCGCAACCGGCTGGAGTGGTTCCTGTGAGCGAAACGATAACAGGCGGCATCGCCGGACGCATGCCGAAATTCATTCGCCGCGCCGACCCCGCGGTGCTGACCGCCTTCGCCTGCATCGTGCTGCTGCTGTTTGTCGGCAGCCTCTATTCGCGCAGCTTCCTGTCGCCGGAATATCTGCTGCAGCAGCTCAAGGTCGCCTCGTTTCTCGGCGTCATCGCCACTGGCATGATGCTGGTCATCCTGCTCGGCCAGATCGACCTGTCGGTGCCGTGGTCGGTGGCGGCAGGCGCGATGATGGCCTGTGCGGCGGCCGCCTACGGCCCGGTCGGCGTGGCGCTGGCGATCCCGTTCGGCATTTTCTGCGGTGTCGCGATCGGCATCGTCAACGGTATCGGCGTCGCTTATCTGCGCATTCCCTCGATGATCATCACGCTCGCCACCAACGCCGTCGCGCAAGGGCTGATGGTGGTCTATACGGGCGGCTTCTCGCCGCAGGATTCGGCGACCCGGGCGATGCGCTATCTGGCGACCGGCTTTGCCATTCCGGGCGTGCCCAACGCCGTCATCATCTGGGCGCTGATCGGTGCTGCGATGGTCTTCGTGCTGACCCGCACCGGCTTCGGCCGCACGGTCTACGGCATCGGCAACCGCGAGCGCGCCGCCTACCTCTCCGGCATCGACACGCGGCGCGTGGTGCTGATCGCCTTCGCCGCGTCCGGCGGCCTCTCGGCCTTCGGTGGCGTGCTTCTGGCCGGCTACGCCTCCAAGGCGGCACAGTCGATGGGCGATGCCTATCTTCTGCCGTCGATAGCAGCGGTCGTGCTTGGCGGCACCTCGATCCTCGGCGGCCGCGGCTCCTATCTCGGCACCGTCGCGGGCGTCATCCTGATCACGCTCCTGCAATCCATCCTTTCGGTCATGCAGATGCCTGAGGCGGGGCGGCAGATCATCTACGGCGTCGTCATCGTCGCCATGCTCCTGCTTTACGGCCGCGCGCCGGCCAGCCGCTGACCGCATCGTGGACGAAAAGGCAGCACAATTGCAGAGGGATCCCGTCCGGTCCGCACCGGCCGTCGTGGTGATGGGCGTTGCCGGCTGTGGCAAGTCGGCCGTCGGCGAAGCGCTGGCCGCAGCGTTGGGCGCCATCTTCGTCGAGGGCGACAGGCTGCATCCGCCGGAAAACGTCGCGCGGATGGCAAGCGGTGAGCCGCTGACCGACGCATTGCGTGAAGGCTGGCTCGACGCGATCGGCCGGCGCATTGCGGGATCGGTCGGCGATGGGCAAGGTGTCGTCGCCGCCTGCTCGGCGCTGAAGCGCAGCTACCGCGAGCGCCTGCGTGGCTTTTGCCAGGATATCGTTTTCCTCTATCTGGAAATCGATCCAGCGACCGCCAAGCAGCGCGTCGGCTCCCGCCAGGGCCATTTCATGCCGGCAAGCCTGGTCGACAGCCAGTTCGCCACGCTTGAAGCGCCGGCAGCCGACGAGAACGCAGTGACGCTCGATGCGACGCGCCCGATCGCCGACATTGTCGCCGACGCCGTGAGCCTGTTCGAGGCGAATTCATGAGCCGGCTCGCCGGCGCGGCTCTCGCTTTCAGGGTGCCAGTCCGTGAACCCATAAAACGCGAACGGCTGAGATTGGTGGGAAGCGGACTGGCGGCTTCAGGAATTTGTCTTCGATTGCAGGCATCGGCCTGCGCTCGCATCGCTGCGAGCAACTTCTCAGCGGAATCGGCAATGTAAGCCGCCTACTCCGAGAACTCGGCGCGTTGGGAAAAAAACTTAGCGACTTGACGAAGTTTTCGCTTGCGCCACCGGAAAAGTGGTCGATAGTTAGCGACATGGCTAAGCATTATCCCGATCTATCGCTGCTCTTCCACGCTCTGGCCGATCCGACCCGTCGGTCGATCCTGACTCGACTCGCCGAAAGGCCTGCGCGGGTGACGGATTTGGCTGGTCCGACGGGACTGCGTCTGCCCACGGTGATGCGGCACCTTTCTGTGCTGGAGGAGGCTGGGTTGATCTCCACCTCCAAGGACGGGCGGATACGCACCTGCGCCATCGTGCCCGAGGCTCTGGACCCAGCGCGGACATGGCTCGATGAACAGCGGGCCATCTGGGAAGCTCGGCTCGACCGGTTGGACGCATTTGTGATGAATGTGATGAAGGAGCGCGCAGAATGACACAGAACCTCGCTACAAACAGTGCGACCCATGCGGTGCCTGATGAAAGGAAGGGCCGCTTTGCGACGCTCACCTTCGAACGGGACGTGGGCGCGCCACTGGCCGTACTATGGGAGGCATGGACGGCTCCGGCCGCGCGGGCGATCTGGGCTGCGCCATCGCCCTCGGTCACCGTGGAGTTCTTGGAGGTCGATACCAGGGTGGGTGGACGCGAGGTCTCGCTCTGCAAGATAGAGGGCCATTCGGACATCCGCTGCGAGTGCGGCTGGCTGGCGTTGCAGCCGGCGCTGTGCAGCGTGAACTACGAGGTGGTCTCGTCCGAAGGCGTGACGCAATCAGCAGCGCTGGTGACAGCCGATTTCGAAGGTGCGGACGAGCGCAGCCGGTTGGTCGTGACGGTGCAGCTTTCCTCGCTGGCGGAGGACATGGAGGCAGGCTATCGGGAAGGCTTCGGCGCGGGACTAGACAACCTCGCGGGCGCGGCTGAACGGGCCATGGTACTGCAGCGGGTGATTCAGGCGCCGCGGTCCATCGTGTGGGGCGCGTGGATGAACCCTGAAACGCTGCCGCAATGGTGGGGGCCGGAAGGCTTCTCCTGTCGAACGAAGAGGATCGACTTGCGAACGGGCGGCGAATGGGTATTCGACATGATCGCGCGTGACGGCACGGTCTTCCCGAACCACCATCTCTATAACGAGGTCCGGCCCGAGGAGAGGATCGGCTATACGCTGCATTGGGGCGAAAACGGGCCGAAACATGCCGACGCCTGGGCCTCGTTCGAGGATCAGGACGGGGCGACGAAGGTAACGCTGGGCATGGTATTCAGCACGGCTGCCGAGTTCCAGGAGGCGAAGGGCTTCGGTGCCGTGGAGCTGGGACTGCAAACTCTGGGCAAACTGGAACGCTTCGTCGCATGCCGCTGAGGTGCTGCGACTCGCCCCGAATTAGGCTTGTGGACGAGGTCCTCATCCGTGTCGCGCCCGTCCTCATCGGCGACGGCATCCGCCTCTTCAGTCAGAAGGCATGGAGCCGGTCAGGCTGGAGAAGACCGAGATCTCGGAAGCGGGGCAAATCACCAACATGCGCTTCCGATTCGCGGGATAGGGCCGAGAATTCACAAAGGGATACACGAAGAGGAGGGTTCTATGAGAAAACTGATCATATGGGACATGGTGACCGTCGACGGCTTCTTCGAAGGTCCGGACAGGGACATCAGCTGGTTCGTCTTCGAAGAAGAACTTGAGAACTACATTCGTGAGACCCAGGAAAAGGCCGACACGCTGATCTTCGGTCGCGTGACCTACGAGCTCATGGCAGCCTATTGGCCGTCCGAGCAAGGCTGGATCGCGGATTTCATGAACAAGATCGAGAAGGTGGTCTTCTCGCGCACGCTGAAAAGCGCCGCCTGGAACAACACGAAGCTCTTCAACGGCAATGTCGCGGAAGAAGTCTCCAAGCTGAAGACCAGGGACGGCGGAGACATCTTCGTGTTCGGCAGCGCCGACCTCACGGCGACCCTGATGGAGCACGGCCTGATCGACGAGTATCACCTCGGGATCAACCCCGTCATTCTCGGGAGAGGCACGCCGCTCTTCAAGGGCGGCCCGAACCGGACACCCCTGAAGCATCTGGAGACGAGGACGCTCAAGTCAGGTGTTGTCATCCTCCATTACGCGCCGGAGAGCAGACAATGACGATCGATCCGCTCTTTCCCGTCAACTAGGCTTTGCCGAAATGGGAGGGCCTGGGGAAGCGGCGCGCTCCAGACGATCGCCGGCCAAGGGGCGCAGCCGCCGTCGACCGCTTCGTGCGATGGCGGAAGGCAGGCGTGCGGGGCCGACTGATGGAGTGTATCACGGCTGCGCACGACGGCGAGATCCAGATGATCGACAGAACCTTCCGTTCGCGCCCACCAGCAGGCTGTGACAGCAAAAAAGGAGGTCCAGATCATTGTCTCGGTCAATGCGGCTTTGGCTCCGCGCTTATGAGTCTACGGCCTAAATTTAGATTAGATCTGCGACGTCAGTTCGACCGGAAAATCGTCATTGTCGGCATCGCGCATGGCGGCGAGGCTGCGATTGTCCAGCACCTCGGCGATCGCCTGGCGCACCTCCAGCATCATGTGCCTGACCTGGCAGGTCGCCTCGTCGCAATCCTCGCAACGCTGGTACTGCGTGCGGCTGGCGCAAGGGATCGGCGCCAGCGGCCCGTCGAGGACACGCACGACATGGCCGATCTTGATCTCGGAGGCCGGCCGCGCGAGGCGATAGCCGCCCTCCTTGCCCTTGCGGCTCTGGACGAAGCCGGCATTGCGTAACTCGCCCAGAATGGCATCCAGGAATTTCTTCGGGATGTTGTTGGCGACCGCAATGTCATTGACGAATGCGAGCTGGCCGACCGGCAGGCCGGACAGATGCACGAGGGCCTTGAGGCCGTATTTGCCTTTTTTGGTCAGCATGCCCGAGTCAACCCATGAAGCCCCAACCACCCGCGTCTGGCGGCTGTTTGTGTGCAAATCATGACGGTTGAGCCTTGCGATGCCGTTCGCGCAGACAAGCCGCCTGCTGACACATTGCGCGCAAACGCGTTGATTCTTCGTAACGTTTTTGGATGGCAGGCGCCCGGAAAGCGGGAAATCACCTTTCCGGAGCGAAAAACGAAGAAAGCCGGCAAAAGCCGACTTTCGTTTCAGTTCGAAGATCGCTTGCTTCAGCGACTGCCGTAGGTCTGGTCGAGCAATCCGCCCGCGGCGAAATGCTCGGCCTGGACCTTGGCCCAGCCGCCGAAGACATCTTCCACCGTCAGCAGGCGGACATCGGGAAACTCAGCCGTGTATTTGGCCGCGACCGCCGCGTCGCGGGCCCGCAGGCCGTTGCGGGCGGCGATGTCCTGGCCCTCCGGCGTATAGAGGAAGTCGAGATAGGTCTTGGCGAGATCGCGTGTGCCGTGCTCGTCGGCGACCGTGTCGACGATCGCCACCGGAAACTCCGCCAACAGGCTGACCGAAGGCGTCACCTGCTCGAACTTGTCCTCGCCATACTCCCTGCTGATGCCGCGGGTTTCCGACTCGAAGGTGATCAGCACGTCGCCGATTTCGCGCTGCACGAAGGTGGTGGTGGCGGCGCGTCCGCCGCTGTCGAAGATCGGCACGTTGTTGAAGAGTTTGGTGACGAATTCCTTCACCTTGGCGTCATCGCCCTTGAAGGCTTCCTTGGCGTAGGCGGTGGCCGCGAGATAGGTGTAGCGCGCATTGCCCGACGTTTTTGGATTGGGGAAGATCACCTGGACGTCGTCGCGCACGAGATCGTTCCAATCCTTGATGTTCTTCGGATTGCCGGCGCGCACCAAAAAGGACGGCAGCGAATAGAAAGGCGAGGCGTTGTCGGGGAAGTCTTTTTGCCAGTCGGCGGAGATAAGACCCTTCGAGACCAGAAAGTCGATGTCGAGGACCTGGTTGAAGGTGACGACATCGGCGCCGAGCCCCTCGGCGATGGCGCGCGCCTGCGCCGACGTCCCGGCATGCGACTGATCGATGGTGACGCCGGGGTGCCCAGCGATGAAGGCCTTGTTGACCTGCGCAAACAATTCGCGGCCGACATCGTAGGACGCGTTCAGCAGTTTGTCGGCCGACCAGGCTTGGGAGGATGCCAGGAACAGACCGGCCAATGTGGCGACGCCAAGCAAAAATCGCTTCATGAAAACGGGCTCCTGAAAATGTCGTTTGTCGAATGCGGCAGAATAATCGGACGATGCCCGAGACGACGAGGCATGCAAGCCGGATCTATGGTGTTGCTGTGAGAAAAAAGATTGCCGAGACAGCCCATTGCTAGGATTTTCTTCCAAGCAGAGTCATTTCGGTGTGTTCCCGCCACACCGCCGGTGCTTTTCCAATCACCTTCCTAATGAGGCAATGAAATAGATACACATTGTGTATGCGGAGTGTTATGGTGGGAAAGAGGAGTCCTCAATGACAAAAACTGCACCTGAAACCCACGCCAAGCCTGTCAATCTGCGCATCCGAGAGGATGTGCGAGTTCTGATTGACCGCGCCGCGAAAATACGCGGTAAAACCCGCTCCGATTTTATGATCGATGCCGCCTACCGCGCGGCCGAGGACACGCTGCTCAATCAAGCGCTGATCAAGGTCGATCCCGAGAGTTACCAACACTATCTCGACATTCTTGACGAGCCACCGAGCGGCGAAGGTTTTGCACGCCTTATGAATGCGCCCAAGCCCTGGCAGGGCTGATGCTGTCGGCGCCCACGCCTCTTGCCGACAACCACGATCTCGAACTATTCCAAAGCGGGACCGAGAGCCTGGATCAATGGCTTCGCCGCAGGGCGCGGGCCAACCAGGTCAGCGGCGCGTCGCGCACTTATGTCGTAACGGAAGGCGTGCGCGTTGTCGGCTACTACTGTCTGTCCTCGGGTGGGCTTGATCTTGCGGAAGCGCCAGGCGCCATTCGCCGCAACATGCCGGATCCCGTCCCTATGGCTGTCCTCGGGCGTCTCGCCGTGGACGCAAGCTGGCAAGGGAAGGGGCTAGGCGCAGCGCTCTTGCAAGATGCCGTTCTGCGCACTGGCCATGCCGCGACGATCCTCGGGATTCGCGGCATTTTTGTTCATGCCATATCGGCTGAAGCGAAAGCTTTCTATGAGCACTACGGCTTTGCGGCTTCCCCAAAAAATCCGATGACCCTGGTGCTCTCGCTAAAGGCGCGTTGAAAGGTAGTCGATGTCGCTCAGCATGAAGAGGCGACCACCATCAGCCGGATTCACCATCGCCTTGCGGCTAAGCGGCCGGAAAAAGCTTCCAGCGCCGCGGCCGGAACGCCACCCGGCTTTTCTGCGCCGCTGGGTGGTCGACGGGCAGCTCGATCTCGACCCGCTGACGCTCGCCGCCGATTTCGAGCTCCACGCGTCTGGTGCCGGCGACGCGGCGGCTGGCGGCGACCGTGCCGGCGATGCAGCCATTGCATTCGTCCACCAGCTCGACATCGTGCGGGCGGAAGAACAGCGTCGCTTCGCCTCGCGGCGCCTGTGGCGCGGAGAGGCCGATCGGGCGATCGGCGATCCAGACCTGGCCGTCCTCGACCTTGACGGGAAGCGAGCTCGATTCGCCGATGAAGCCGTAGACGAAGGGCGAATTCGGCGTGTCGTAGATTTCATCGGCGGTGCCGACCTGCTCGATGCGGCCCTGGCTCATCACCACCACGCGGTCGGCAAGCTCCAGCGCTTCTTCCTGGTCATGGGTGACGAAGACCGTGGTGTGGCCGGTGGCGTCGTGGATGTCGCGCAGCCAGCGCCGCAACTCGCGGCGGACCTGGGCATCGAGCGCGCCGAACGGCTCGTCCAGCAAAAGCACAGCCGGTTCGATCGCCATGGCGCGGGCAAGCGCCACGCGCTGGCGCTGGCCGCCCGAAAGCTGCGCCGGATAGCGTTTTTCCAAGCCGGAAAGCTGGACGAGGTCGAGAAGCTCGGAGGCCCGGCGGCGGATTTCCTGCGCGGACGGGCGTGTCGGCCCGTGCCGGACCTTGAGTCCGAAGCCGATATTATCGGCGACCGTCATATGGCGAAACAGCGCATAGTGCTGGAAGACGAAGCCGACATTACGCTCCTGGATCGACTTTTGCGACGCGTCCTCCTCACCGAAGAATATCTTTCCCCTCGTCGGTCGCTCCAGTCCGGCGATCAGCCTGAGCAGCGTCGTCTTGCCGGAGCCGGAAGGCCCGAGCAGCGCGATCAGCTCGCCGGACTTGATGTCGAGCGAAACATCGTGGAGGGCCGGAAACCGCTCAAACTCCTTGCGCACGTTGGCAACGCGAACTTCCATCAACCGTCCCTTTTTTGTCGATGCATGTCGTTATCCCAAAACCGCTATACACTTTTGGGCAACAGGCATTAATGTCCGCGCGTCGCGGCGATCTCGGCGCCGTAGCGCATTTCGAGAAGTGTTTTCAAGACCAGCGTGACGAGCGCCAGGCCCGCGAGTAGCGAAGCGACGGCGAAGGCGGCGGCGGCGTTGTACTCATTGTAGAGGATTTCGACATGCAGCGGCATGGTGTTGGTCAGCCCGCGT
This sequence comes from Mesorhizobium sp. M6A.T.Cr.TU.017.01.1.1, assembly GCF_004023115.1. Lineage (NCBI taxonomy): Bacteria > Pseudomonadati > Pseudomonadota > Alphaproteobacteria > Hyphomicrobiales > Phyllobacteriaceae > Mesorhizobium > Mesorhizobium sp. M6A.T.Cr.TU.017.01.1.1. The sequence goes on along the minus strand of NZ_RZTA01000106.1, from coordinate 5,547 downwards.
ATGTGGCCGGACACCACCGACACCGCGCCGAACTCGCCCATGGCGCGGGCATTGCACAACAGCACGCCGTAGAGCAGCCCCCATTTGACGTTGGGCAGCGTCACGTACCAGAAAGCCTGCCAGCCATTGGCGCCGAGCGACAGCGCTGCCTCCTCGTCGCCATTGCCCTGTTCCTGCATCAACGGGATCAGTTCGCGGGCGACAAAGGGGAAGGTGACGAAGATGGTGGCGAGCACGATGCCCGGCACGGCAAACAGGATGACGATGCCATGCGCCTTCAGCCAGGCGCCGAGCAGGCCTTGCGCGCCGAACAAAAGCACATAGACCAAGCCGGAAATGACCGGCGAGACCGAAAACGGCAGGTCGATGAGCGTGGTCAGGAAGGCCTTGCCCTTGAACTCGAATTTGGCGATCGCCCAAGCGGCGGAGATGCCGAAGATGACATTGAGCGGCACCGAGATCGCCGCCACCAGCAGTGTCAGATGGATCGCCGAGCGCGTGTCTGGGTTGGTCAGCGCCTCCGTGTAAGCGCCGAGACCTTTTGCGAAGGCTTCGTTGAAGACGACGATCAGCGGCAAGAGCAGGAAAATGCCGAGGAAGGCAAAGGTCACGATCATCAGCACGGCTTTCGCCGGGCGGCTTTCGGTCACTGCCGCCGACTGGCTTTCGTGGTGCGGTGCGTAGGATTTGATCTCCGGATCAGCCATAGCGCTTGCGGCTCCACGTCTGCACGAGATTGATGACCAGCAGCATCACGAACGACAAAGCGAGCATGATTGCCGCGATCGCGGTCGCCGCCGCATAATTGTATTCCTCCAGCCGGATGACGATCAGCAGCGGCGCGATCTCGGATTTGTAGGGCAGGTTGCCGGCGATGAAGATGACGGAGCCGTACTCGCCGACACCGCGCGCGAAAGCCAGCGCGAAACCGGTGACGATGGCGGGCGCGAGGCCCGGAAGCAGAACCCGGGCGATTGTCTGGAAGCGGTTGGCGCCGAGCGTCGCGGCCACTTCCTCCACCTCCTTGTCGATCTCTTCCATGATCGGCTGGACGGTGCGCACGACAAAAGGCAGGCCGATGAAGATCAGCGCGATGACGATGCCGAGCGGCGTGTAGGCGACCTTGATGCCGAGAGGTGCCAGCAGGCTGCCGAGCCAGCCATTCGGCGCGTAGAGCGTGGTCAGCGCGATGCCTGCGACCGCCGTCGGCAGCGCGAAGGGCAGGTCGACCATTGCATCGACGATGCGGCGGCCAGGAAAGTTGTAGCGCACCAGCACCCAGGCGACGATCGTGCCGAAGACGACATTGACCGCGGCGGCAATGAAAGCGGTGCCAAAACTGATTTCAAGCGCGTTGACGGTGCGGCGATCGGTGGCGATCGCCCAGAAATCGGCCCAGCCGAGCGCGGCCGATCGCCAGATCAGCCCGGAAAGGGGGATGAGGATGATGAGCGTGAGGTAGGCAAGAGAGAAGCCGAGCGTCAATCCGAAACCCGGAATGACGCTCGGCTGTCTGAACCGCCACCCCGCTTTTGCGGGTGCTGTGGTCATGTCGTCCTGATCTAGAGTCTAGCTTGTTAGGCCTACTGGGCCGGCTTGTAGATCTGGTCGAATATACCACCGTCGCCGAAATGGTAAGGCTGCGCCTTCTTCCAACCGCCAAAAAGTGGATCGTCGATGGTGATCAGCTTGATCTCCGGCAGTTTGGCGAGGTCCTCCGCCGGCACCAAATCGGGCTTCGACGGGCGATAGTGGTTCTTGGCGATCAGCGTCTGGCCTTCCTTGGAGTAGAGATAGCCCAGATAGGCTTCGGCGACTTTTCGCGTGCCCTTGGCATCGACGTTGGCGTCGACCACGGCGACCGGCGGCTCGGCCAGGATCGAGGTCGGCGGGTAGACGATGTCGAAATTATCGGCGCCGAACTCGTCGAGCGCCAGATAGGCTTCGTTTTCCCAGGCCAGCAGCACGTCGCCCAGGCCCTTTTGCGCGAAGGTCACCGTTGAGCCGCGCGCGCCGGTGTCGAGCACCGGAACATGGGCGTAGAGGTTGCCGACGAATTCCTTGGTCTTGGCCTCGTCGCCGCCATCCTTGGCGTTGGCATAGGCCCAGGCGGCGAGATAGTTCCAGCGCGCTCCGCCCGAAGTCTTGGGGTTCGGCGTGATCACCTGGACGTCGTCCTTGACGAGGTCGCCCCAGTCCTGGATGCCCTTCGGATTGCCCTTGCGGACAAGGAAGACGATGGTCGAAGTGTAGGGCGCCGAATTGTTCTCGAACTTGGTCCGCCAGTCGGGATTGATCTTCTGCGATTTCGAGACGATGGCGTTGATGTCGCCTTCGAGCGCCAGCGTCACCACGTCGGCGTCGAGGCCGTCGATCACGGCGCGGGCCTGCGCGCCCGACCCGCCATGCGACTGCTGGACGGTTACCGTCTCACCGGTCTCGGCCTTCCAGTGGGCGACAAAGGCCTCGTCGAATTGCTTGTATAGCTCACGCGTCGGATCATAGGACACGTTGAGAATGGTGGTATCGGCAAACGCGAAACCGAGTGTTCCGAATTGGACCGATGCAGCGACAAGGGCGCCGAGCAGTTTCCTGAAATGAGGATTGGTCATTTACGCCTCCGTTGAGATCACCTCAAATCTACCGAATTGGTAGAAATTAGATGCACTCAATGTTGCTTTTTTTGTCCCTCAGAAGCAATTTTTCGCTGATCTTTGGCCTCACGAAGAAATTCTTTCCTCTCGACGCCGGGGTGCAGAATCCGGGCTCATGAAGCGATCTATCTAGAGACAGGTCGCGCCTCGGCAATGGCTGGATGTGATCTAGGCGCGATTTGCTTTCGCGGTGGCCACAGGTTCAGTCGGCGGTGACGAGAAAATCGAAGCGCTGCTTTGGAAATGGCTCGTTTTTCAGCGTGAAGTGCCACCATTCGCGCGGATAATTCCTGAAGCCGCCGGCGCGCATGATCTCGACAAGCCTCTTGCGGTTTGCGGTTGCTTCCTCGGCGAGCGGACGGTGCGCCGTTTCACTCATTGGGTCGAAACAGTCAAAGCCGGTGCCGAAATCGAGCATGTCGGCATCTGATACACCGCAGGCCGGTTTCGGGGTGTCGGTGTTGCGGTCGGCTCGCGCGATGGCGACATCGACGGTCGAGCCGCGCGAATGGGTCGACAGTTCGCCGATATAGCCCTTGGCGATGAGGTCCTTGCGCTTGACCGCCGGATACCATTGCGGGTCGGGTGGTCCGCCTTCCATGGTCCATTCGCCCATATCAGAGACCGCGCGCGCCGGGCGGTAGCAGTCGAAGACGACCAGCGTGAGGCTCTCCGCGGCAATCGCTTTCTGGACGCGGGAAAGCGCTTCCGCCGCTCGCCCGGTGAGTATGCATACCGGCGCGTCGTAGCCGGTCGCCTTGCGGTGCAGGAAATTGTTTGTGCCGGCATAGCGGATGTCCTGCCGGATGGTGCGGTCAACGTCGGCAAGGCGGACGAAGCCGGCGGGGAGGTCTGCGGAAAAGACGGGGACAATACCGGCAGCCAACAGCGGGGCGCAAAACGCAATGCGCTGAATCGCTTGGCGCATTCTATTCAACGAACACTTTCACGCTGGCCGCGCGCCCGGCCGCGTCGATCACGGTCAGGGTCGAATAGCCGGCGCCGTCCGGCTGCCAGGTCGCGGTGCGTCGCCGGTCGATGCCGATCAGTGGCTTGCCATTTGCCAGCCAGCGGAACGGCGCGCGGCCACCTTGCAGCTTCAGCACCAGTGGCGAGGCTTCGGCGGTAGTGGTGTCGAGATCGACGCGGGCGCCGTCAGGCGGAAAGATGATCGTCGGCGCGGGCTCGGTCGGCGTCGCCTGCACCAGCCCATCGGCGCCAGAACCGAAGCGCGCCAATGTCACCGGCAGATCGTCGCGCCTGGGTCTGACCACGCCGGCTGGCCGGCTTGGCAGTTGCACGGCGGCCAGACCGGCGCGGACAAAGCCCTCGAACAGGATGGGTGCGGCCGAGACATAGCCGGACAGGCCGGGCACCGCGCCGGCATCGGGACGGCCGACCCAGACGCCCAGCACGTAACGCCCGTCGAAACCGACCGACCAGGCATCGCGGTAGCCGTAGGAGGTGCCGGTCTTGTAGGCGATGCCGCGCTGGGCCGCACCTTCGGGCGGCTTGACGCCCGACAATATGTCGGTGATCTGCCAGTTCGCCTGATCGTCGAGGATGGTAGTGGTGGAGCGTTTGGCATTGGCCGGCTCGGTGCCGTCACGCAGGGTATGCGCCTTGCCGCCATTGGCAAGCCCTGCATAGAGCTGGACGAGGTCGCGCAGCGTCACCCCAACGCCGCCGAGGCCGATGGCGAGACCCGGCGCCTTGTCGACGGGCAGGATCGGCGTGACGCCGGCCTGCCGGAAGCGCGCGAGCAGCCGCGCCGGCCCGACCGCGTCGAGCACACTGATCGCCGGCACGTTGAGCGACAGTTGCAGCGCCTGCCGAATGCTGACGTCGCCTTGGTAGCCCATGTCGAAATTCTTCGGCCGATAGCCCCCGAAATCCGTCGGACTGTCGTCGATCAGCGTTTCCTGCGCCACCAGTCCCTGCTCGAAGGCGAGCCCGTAGATGAACGGTTTCAACGTCGAACCGGGCGAGCGGACGATCCTGGTCATGTCGATCCAGCCGGAGCGGCTGGCGTCGAAGAAATTGGCGGAGCCGACCTCGCCAAGGATGTCGCCGGTGCGGGCGTCGGCCAGCACCATGGCGACCGACAGGCGGGGCCCGAGCCTGGTGGCGGCATCCCTGGCCACCTGTTCCAACCCTTCCTGGACGCTTTTGCGGATCGTCAGTTGCAGCTTCTGGCCGGGGACGGCCCTTGGCAGCATCGCATAAGCGGCATGGGCAGCGAGCGCCGGCAACGTGCGGCGGATGGCGGAAACGTCGTCGAGCGCAGCACGTGCGGCTTCGCGCTCGCCAAGCAGGCCAGCTGAAACCATGCGCGTCAGCACCCGGTCGCGAGCGGCGTGAGCGATTGCGAGATTGCGGTCGGGCCGGCGCTTTTCGGGTAGTTGCGGCAGCGCGACGAGCAGAGCCGCCTCCGAGACCGTCAGCCGCTTCGGCTCCTTGCCGAAATAGGCCAGCGCGGCGGCGCGCACGCCTTCGAGATTGCCGCCATAGGGCGCCAGCGTCAAATAGCGTTCGAGGATCTCGCGCTTGGTGAGCCGCCGCTCGATCTGCAGGGCGCGCAGCATCTGCTTGACCTTTGAGCCAAAGCTGCGGCTGTCGCGCGGTTCGGCCAGCCGGGCGAGTTGCATCGACAGCGTCGAGCCGCCGGAGACGATACGGCCATTGGTCGCGAACTGGCCGGCGGCGCGGGCCAGCGCCAGCACGTCGACGCCTTCATGGTCCCAGAAGCGCTTGTCCTCATAAGTGACCAGCATGTCGACGAACTGCTTGTCGACCTGGTCGAGGCGGGTGGCGAGCCGCCAATAGCCGTCCGGCGTGGCGAAGGCGCGCAGAAGCTGGCCGTCGCGGTCGAGCACCTCGGTCGACACAGTGG